>NZ_JBSGBF010000022.1:0-92494 GCF_053601115.1 Streptomyces sp. NPDC004788 | reverse complement strand
GGTGGCTCCCCGTTTGGCTCCCATTGGCCCTCAGACAGCGAAAAGGGGCCTCGGATCAACTCCGAAACCCCTTGTCACCTGGTACTTCGTGGTGGAGATGAGGGGATTCGAACCCCTGACCCCCTCGATGCGAACGAGGTGCGCTACCGGACTGCGCCACAGGCCCTTGCAACGGGTGAAACATTAGCATCCCGAGCGGCCGAGTCGGAAATCCGCTCCCGCCCTGGTCAGCCGGGGGCCGTTACGGACCCCCGGCCGGCCGGTCATTCGTTGGCCGCGCGGGGGCGGTCGTCGTCCGCGTACTGGTCGAAGAGCGGGGTGCGGCCGTGGTCGCGGCGCGGGCGCTGCGGGGCGGTGCGCTGGCGGGGAGCCGGGGGCGGGGTCGGGTCGGCGGCCGTGGAGGAGCGGGCCGCGCTCCAGGTCTCCGGGTCCGTGATGTCGACGCCGCCCGAGGCGCGCGGGGCGACCGGCGCCGTGACGTACGTCGGCAGCGGGACCGGGACCGGGTCCCAGCTGTCGCCGCGGGCCGGGCCGCGATCGCGCTGCTGGTCCACCCACTCCGCGTGGTCCGTCTGCTCGACCAGCGCGCGGCGGTCCGCCTCCTGCGGGGAGACGGTCTGCTCGGGCGCGGGCGCGGCGGCCGGGGCGGGCGCCGGTTCGGGCGTCGGGGCGGGGCGGCGGCTCTCGCGCAGCCGGGCCGCGGCGGCCTCGGCGCTGCGGCGGTCCATCACGTAGACGAAGCGCCGCCGCTCCTGGGCGCGCAGATAGACGATGTACGCGCTCAGGAGCAGAGCCGGGATCGCCGGTGCCCAGAGGAAGGCGAGGCCGCCGACGGCCGCGACGATGGCACCGAGGGTGAAGGCGAGGAAGAGCATCACCGTGGTGCGCCGGCGCCGGGCGAGGACCTTGCTTCTCCGGGCCCGCTCGGCCGACGCGTTCGGCTTGGCGCGCAGGGCGGGCTTGGGGCCCTTGGCGGGGGCCGCCTGGGCCGAAGGGGCCTGGGCCGGGGCCGCCTGGGCCTGGGCCGGGGCCTGGGACTTGCCCGGGACGGGGGCCGGGGCCTTGGCCCGGTCCGAGGGGCTCGCGTCGGGGAACTCCAGGCGGGCTTCCGTCCTGGCCGCGGGCGCGCAGAAGCCCCGGACGTCGACCGAGCTCAGATGCTCTGTCTCCGCGTCCGGGTCCACGTCGGGCGCCACGCCGTCCGCCGCCCGTTCCCGGTCCCTCAGCTCCTTGGCGTAACGGCGCTCCATGCCCGCCCGTCCGGACAGCAGCCGGATGGCGGTGCTGAAGCGTTCCGTCGGACGGGCCTCGTTCAGCTCGTCCTGCCTGCGGAGCCACATCGGCACCAAGTAGGCGGCCCAGGCCCCGACGATGACTGCGTAGATGAGGCCGCTGCTGCTCACGCCTCACACGGTAGAGGGGTTCGGGTGAAGGCATCGGCCAATTGGCCCGGTGTGTCGCACGATCTGGCTGATATCACTGAAATTTTTTGTGATTCTTCAGATCGATTGACACCGTTCGGTGGTCAACTGTCGACTAAATTCGAACACTTATTGGATTCAATGGTGCTGCTGTCGACGGGTCGCCTGCGCCGTGTGCCAGCGGCGCAGCAGCCCCTCCGGCACCTCCTCCGCCGTCAGCGCGAAGACCAGATGATCCCGCCACGCGCCGTCGATGTGCAGATAACGGGGCCTCAGCCCCTCCTCCCGGAATCCCAATTTCTCCACGACCCGCCGGGAGGGGCCGTTCTCCGGGCGAATGCAGACCTCCATCCGGTGCAGCCCCACCGTGCGGAAGCAGTGGTCGACGGCGAGCGCGACCGCCGTCGGCATCACGCCGCGCCCGGCCACCGCGCTGTCCACCCAATAGCCCACGTGTCCCGAGCACATGGAGCCCCAGGTGATCCCGGCGACCGTCAACTGCCCGACCAGCTGCCCCTGGTACTCGATGACGAACGGCATCATCCGGCCCGCGTTCGCCTCCGCCCGCAGATGGCGCACCATCTGACGGTACGTCGGGCGCTGGGCCACCGGGCCGCCCGGACCGGCCGGCGGGACCGTCGCCTCCCACGGGCGCAGCCAGTCGCGGTTGCGCCGGTTCACCTCGCGCCAGGCCCGCTGGTCGCGCATCTTTATCGGGCGGAGCAGCACGTCGCCGTCCACCAGGACCACGGGCCAGGACGGGATCATGACTCCGGGCCCGCTTCCGCCGCCGGTCTCGGGTGGTCGCCGCCGCGGATCTGGTCCACCGCGTGGACGAGCAGCGGCTCAAGGACGGCGAGCCCGTCCCGTACGCCACCCGTCGAACCGGGCAGGTTGACGATCAGCGTGGCGCCCGCGACCCCGGCCAGGCCGCGGGAGAGCGCCGCCGTGGGCACCTTCTGCCGGCCGTACGCGCGGATCGCCTCCGGGATGCCCGGGATCTCGCGGTCGAGGACCCGCCGGGTGGCCTCGGGGGTCTCGTCGGTGGGCGAGATGCCCGTGCCGCCGGTCGTGACGATCGCGTCGTAGCCGGCCGCGACCCCGGCGCGCAGGGCCGCCTCGACGGGCGCGCCGTCGGGCACGACCTGCGGGCCCTCCACGGCGAAGCCCATCCGGCGCAGTCCGTCGGCGATCAGCGGACCGCCCTTGTCCTCGTAGACACCGGCGGCGGCGCGGTTGGAGGCGGTGACGACCAGGGCGGTGTACGAGCCCTTCGCCACCTGGCGCTCGGCAGCCTCGACGGGTGCCTCGTGGGCCTCATGAGCCTCGTGCCCGTGCTCGTGCTCGTGCTCGTGGGCTCCGATCACCCGGCCCGCCCGGGTCACGACTCGCCCCTGGTCCAGTGGCCGGACTTGCCGCCGGTCTTCTCCTCCACCCGTACGTCGGAGATGACCGCGCCCTTGTCGACCGCCTTCACCATGTCGACGACGGTCAGGGCCGCCACGGACACCGCGGTCAGGGCCTCCATCTCCACGCCCGTGCGGTCCGTGGTCTTCACGGTGGCGAGGATCTCCACGGCGTCGTCCGCGACGGTCAGGTCCAGCTTCACGCCCGAGACGGCCAGCGGGTGGCAGAGCGGGATGAGGTCCGGGGTCTTCTTCGCGCCCATGATCCCGGCGATCCGGGCGGTGGCGAGCGCGTCACCCTTCGGGACGCCCTCGCCGCGCAGCAGCTCGATCACGCGCGGCGACACCAGGACACGCCCGCTGGCGCGCGCGGTGCGCGCCGTGACGTCCTTGGCGGAGACGTCGACCATGCGGGCCGCCCCCGCCTCGTCGATGTGGGTGAGTCCTTGCTGCGTGCTCATGGCGGTGACACTCCCGGTCGCTCTGTGGGACGACACCGTACCCCCACCATGCGCCCCTCAGCCGAGGAGGACCACTTCCAGCTCCGTGCCGGGCGCCACCTCGGTCACCTCCTCCGGTACGACGAGCAGCGCGTCCGCGTGCGCGAGCGCCGCGATCAGATGGGAACCGGCCCCGCCCACGGGGGTGACGCTGCCGGACGCGGCGTCGTACCTCCCGCGCAGGAACTGGCGCCGCCCGGCCGGCGAGGTCAGCACCCGGTCCGCCTTGACGGCCGCGCGCACCCGGGGCCGCTGGGTGTCCGGCCGGTCGGCGAGGCCCATCAGGGCGCGGATCGCGGGCCGCACGAACAGCTCGAAGGAGACGTACGAGGAGACCGGGTTGCCCGGCAGGGCGAGCAGCGGGGTGTGCTCCGGGCCGATCATGCCGAAGCCCTGCGGCTTGCCCGGCTGCATGGCCAGCTTGCGGAAGTCGACCTCGCCGTCCGCCGTGAGCGCCTCCTTCACCACGTCGTACGCCCCCACGCTGACCCCGCCGGTGGTGACGATGAGGTCCGCGCGGATCAGCTGGTCCTCGATGGCGGCGCGCAGCGACTCGGCGTCGTCGGCGACCGCGCCGACCCGGTAGGCGATGGCTCCGGCGTCGCGCGCGGCGGCGGCGAGCGCGAAGCTGTTGGAGTCGTAGATCTGCCCCTCGGCCAACGGCTCGCCGGGCTGGGTCAGTTCGCTGCCGGTGGAGATCACGACCACGCGCGGGCGGGGACGCACCCGCACGGAGCCGCGGCCGATCGCCGCGAGCAGGCCGAGCTGCGGCGGCCCGAGGACCGTGCCCGCCGCGAGCGCCAGCTCCCCGGCCCGCACGTCGCTGCCGCGCGCCCGGACATGGGCCCGGGCCTCGGCGGACCGGTGCACCCGGACCTCGCCCTCGGCGCCCTCGGGGGCGGCGCTCGCCGGGCGCATGGTGCCGGCCGCGCCCCCGCCCGTACCGCCGTCGGTCCACTCGACGGGGACGACGGCCTCGGCGCCGGGCGGCAGCGGGGCGCCGGTCATGATCCGGGCGGCCTGGCCGGGCCCGACCTCGGGCAGCCCGCCGGCACCCGCGGCGACGTCGCCGATCACGGTGAGGACGGCGGGGAACTCCTCGCTCGCCCCGGCCACGTCGGCGACCCGCACCGCGTACCCGTCCATGGAGCTGTTGTCGAAGGGCGGCAGCGCGACCGGCACCGTGACGTCCTCGACGAGGACGCAGCCCTGGGCGTCGGGCAGCTGCAGCTCGATGGGTTCGAGCGGGGAGACCGCCGCCAGGATGTCGTCGAGGTGCTCGTCGACCGACCACAGGCCCCGGGTCGGGCCGGCGCAGGGGTCGGCGGGCCCCTCGCCGGAGTGGCCGTGGGCCGACGGTGCCGTTCCGCTGCTGCTCAAGGTCCTACATCTCCTCGCTGACGTAACTGCGGAGCCAGGTCCGGAAATCCGGCCCCAGGTCTTCACGTTCGCACGCCAGTCTGACAATGGCACGCAGATAGTCCCCGCGGTCGCCGGTGTCGTAGCGGCGGCCCTTGAAGACGACGCCGTGCACCGGGCCGCCGAACCCCTCGTCCTGCACCAGTCGCTGCAGCGCGTCGGTCAGCTGGATCTCGCCGCCGCGGCCCGGCTCGGTCTCCCGCAGTATCGCGAAGACGGCCGGGTCCAGGACGTAACGGCCGATGATGGCCAGGTTGCTGGGCGCCTCGGCCGGCTCCGGCTTCTCCACCAGGCCCGTCACCTTCACCACGTCCGCCTCGCCGGTGGCGGCGACCGCCGCACAGCCGTAGAGGTGGATCTGCGTCGGCTCGACCTCCATCAGGGCGATGACGCTGCCGCCGAACCGCTCGCGCACCTCGACCATGCGCGCGAGGAGCGGGTCGCGCGGGTCGATCAGGTCGTCGCCGAGCAGCACCGCGAAGGGCTCGTCGCCGACGTGCGGGGCGGCGCACAGCACCGCGTGGCCGAGGCCGCGCGGGGCGCCCTGGCGCACGTAGTGCATGGTGGCCAGGTCGCTGGACTCCCGGACCCGGGCGAGGCGTTCCTCGTCGCCCTTGCGGAGCAGCGCCTCCTCCAGCTCGTAGTTCCGGTCGAAGTGGTCCTCGAGGGGGCGCTTGTTGCGGCCGGTGATCATCAGGACGTCGGAGAGGCCGGCCGCGACGGCCTCCTCGACGACGTACTGGATGGCCGGCTTGTCGACGACCGGCAGCATCTCCTTCGGCGTCGCCTTGGTGGCCGGCAGGAACCGGGTGCCGAGGCCCGCTGCCGGGATGACAGCCTTGGTGAGGGGCGACGTCTGCGTCATGGCGAGCACCCTAGCCGTTCGGTATGAGAGGAATGTTGAGAGTCGTGGGAGTGGATCCGATCCAGGCGGAATCGACCGAGAAGGCGCTCTTGCGCCGCGCCCTGCTCGCCGCCCGCGCCGCGCTGGGCCCCGAGGACGTCGCGGCCGCCGCCGAGGCGCTGGCCTCTCACGCCCTCGAACTGCCCGAGCTGGCCGACGCCGGCACGGTCGCCGCGTACGTCTCCGTGGGGCGCGAGCCCGGGACGCGCGCGCTGCTCGACGCGCTGCGCGCGCGGGGCGTGCGGGTGCTGCTGCCCGTGCTGCTGCCCGACAACGACCTCGACTGGGCCGTCTACGAGGGGGCCGAGCGGCTCGCGAAGGCGGGCCGCGGGCTGCTCGAACCGGTCGGCGAGCGGCTCGGGCCGGACGCCGTCTGCGGCGCGGGGGCGGTGCTGCTGCCGGGCCTCGCGGTCGACGCGCGCGGCATGCGGCTCGGCCGGGGCGGCGGCTCGTACGACCGGGTCCTCGCCCGGCTCGTGCGGGCGGCGGCGGATCCGGCGCTCGTCGTGCTCCTGTACGCGAACGAGGTGGTCGCGCGGGTCCCGGAGGAACCGCACGACCACCCCGTGCACGCGGTGGTGACCCCGGAGGAGGTCCGGCGCTTCGCGTCGTAGCTCCTCCGGTTCTCCGGCTGGTGTCGTCCTGCTGTCTTACGGCTCCAGCTTGAGGGTGTCCTTGGTGGCGGCCTCGACCGCCGCCTGCCCGTACACCCAGTCGAGCAGCTCGCCCTTCACCCACTTGTCCGTCTGGTCGGTGTAGTGGCTGTTGAAGGCGTGGCCGGAGGCGCCGCTGAGGTTGATCCAGCGGGACTTGTCCCAGTCGCCGACGTTGACGACCATCCGCATCGACGGCACCCAGGTGACGTCGTAGCCGCCGGCCGCGTTCCAGCCGGTCGCGTTGACCGCGGCCTCGCCGCCGCCGACGTTCCACGGGCCGCGGTTGAGCAGCGTCCTGACGACGTCGGGGCCGCCGGTGCCGAGGGTCTGGTTGTTCAGGTTGAGCTGGTGCAGCCGGCCCCAGCTCCAGGTGGAGACGTCCTTGCCGAGCTTGGCGGTCAGCTCCCAGCGGGCGTCCTTCATGGCCTGCGCGAGCAGCTGGTCACGGGTCTCGGTGGGGGCGTTGAGCCGGTCACCCGGCGTCTTCCACCAGTGGTTCTTCTCCTGCTTCAGCAGCGGGCGGACCACCTCGTACCAGCGGTCGCCGCCGTCCGGCTGCGCGCTGTCGGGGTCGCGCTGGCCGCACTCGGTCACCAGCTTGTTCTGCTCGTCGACCGGGCCGGTGGTGTCGGAGACGCGGACGTTGATGCACTCGCCCTTGACGCGCAGCTCCTTGGGCAGCTTGTTGCCGAAGGCGAGCTTGAGGACGTTGCGCCAGACCGCGTTGAAGTACGCGGCCGCCGCCGAGTCCGGCTCCTGCTTGTAGTCCCAGCCTTCGAGGAGCTTCTGGGCCTCGCGGACCTGCGGGTCGGCGATGTCGATCTTCAGCAGGAGCGGGTTGAGCAGGGTCGCGATCTCGCTGCGGTTGTCCATCTGCAGCGTCTGCATGTCGTCCGGCGAGATCTTGCCGCCGTCCTTGGTCTTCGACTCGATGAGGTCGTTGATCCGCTGGCTGCGCGAGCCGTAGCCCCAGTCCCGGGTGAGCAGGTGGGGGTACTTCTTCTCGTCGATCACGGCCTGGTTGGCGGTGACGATGTAGCCGCGCTTGGGGTTGTACTCGTAGGGCAGCTCGGCGAAGGGGATGTAGCCCTTCCAGTCGTACTTCGAGTCCCAGCCGGGCGCGGGCATGGTGCCGTCGTAGCCCTTGGCGTCGGAGCGGACCGGGATCTTGCCGGGGGCCTGGTAGCCGATGTTGCCCTCGGTGTCGGCGTAGATCAGGTTCTGCGCGGGGACCTCGAAGTCCTTGGCGGCGGCCCGGAAGCTCTTGAAGTCCTTGGCGCGGTTGAGCTCGAAGACGGCGTCCATCGACTTGCCGGGCTGGAGCGCGGTCCAGCGCAGCGAGACGCCGTAGCCGGTGCCGCGGTCGGGGGCGGCGTTGCCGACGGGGGCGGAGCGGCCGACCTTCTCCAGCTCGGTGGAGCGGTCGGAGACGAGCGGGCCGTGCTCGGTGGAGCGGATGGTGATGGTGCGGCTGCCGCCGCCGGCGACCTTGATGGTCTCGTCGTGGACGGTGAACGGCTTGGTCTTGCCGTCGACGACGTAGCCGTCGGTGCCGACCTTCTCCAGGTAGAGGTCGGTGACGTCGGCGCCGAGGTTGGTGAAGCCCCAGGCGATGTCGTTGTTGTGGCCGATGATCACGCCGGGCATGCCGGAGAAGGTGTAGCCGGCGACGTCGTAACCGCAGGTGGCCGAGACGGTGCGGCAGTGCAGGCCCATCTGGTACCAGAGGGACGGCAGCATCGGCGCGAGGTGCGGGTCGTTGGCGAGCAGCGGCTTGCCGGAGGTCGTGTACCGGCCGGAGACGACCCAGGAGTTCGAGCCGATGCCGCTGCCGCTGGGGCCGAGCAGCGCCGGGATCTCGTCGAGGCTGTCGGAGAGCGCCGAGAGCTGGGACTGGATGCCCTGCGTGGCCGTGCCGTCGCCGGTGCCGGTGGTGCCGGCGGTGTCGCGCGGCTCGGCCTCGGGGTCGAACTTCCCGGTGATCTTGTCGACGGCGCCCTTGCCGACGATCGGCTGGTGCAGCGCGTACGGGTAGTCCGGGTAGAGCTGCGCGATCTCGCTCGGCTTCAGCCGGCTGGCCATCAGGGAGCGGTCGATCTCCTCCTGCATGTTGCCGCGCAGGTCCCAGGCCATGGCCTTGAGCCAGGCGACCGAGTCGACGGGCGTCCACGGCTCGATCGAGTAGTCGTTGGCGAGGGTGAGGGCCGCGTACTCGACGGAGATGTCGGACGGGTCCCGGTCCTTGAGATAGGCGTTGACGCCCTCGGCATACGCCTGGAGGTTCTTCTTGGTCTCCGGCGACAGGACCTTGTCGTACTCCTCCTGCGCGACCCGGCGCCAGCCGAGGGTGCGCAGGAACGCGTCGGTGTCGACCTGGCTCTTGCCGAACATCTCGGAGAGACGGCCGGCCGTCAGATGACGCCGGACGTCCATCTCGTAGAACCGGTCCTGCGCCTGGACGTAGCCCTGGGCGCGGAACAGGTCGGCCTCGTTGTCGGCGTAGATCTGCGGAACGCCGTAGGCGTCGCGCTTGACCTCGACGGGGCCGGAGAGCTTGTCGAGCTTGAGCGTCCCCGTGGTCTGCGGGAACGAGCCCCGGACGGTGTCGACGCCCCAGTATCCGCCGTACCCGATGCCGCCGACCAGGGCGAGGACCAGGACGAGGACGATCAGGCGGGCGCGCCGCCCCTTCTTCTTGGTGGGGGGCGCGGTCGTGTTGGAGGGCATCGCTGTCCTTCGAGGGGCAGGGTGGTCCTGGAGTACGGGAGCAACCTTAGGCGCAGCGTCCGAACGGCCCGGACGCGGAGTCAGGATGAAGACCGTACTTATCCGTACTGATGTACGTCCGACCATCAAGACGGCGTCAAGAAAGCGTTAAAGATTAGGTAAGGTAACGAAGTACCTGCGCCGGAGGAACGATCCGGTGACGCGGTCCGGCTGCGCGTGCGGCGCGCGAGGGGAAGGAACGGCCACTGACTGTCCACCAGCTCAACGAACTCCTGCTCATCAGCTCGCTCGTGCTGCTCATCGCTGTCGCGGCGGTGCGGATCTCGTCCCGCAGCGGGCTTCCCAGCCTGCTGCTCTACCTCGGGATCGGGATCGCCATGGGGCAGGACGGCATCGGCAACGTCGCCTTCGACAACGCCGAACTGACCCAGGTGATCGGCTATGCCGCCCTGGTGGTGATCCTGGCCGAGGGTGGCCTGGGCACCAAGTGGAAGGAGATCAAACCCGCGCTGCCGTCAGCCGTCGTGCTGTCGACCGTCGGCGTCGCGGTGAGCGTGGGCATCACGGCCGCGGGCGCGCACTACCTCGTCGGCCTGGAGTGGCAGCAGGCCCTCATCATCGGCGCCGTCGTCTCCTCCACCGACGCCGCCGCCGTCTTCTCCGTACTGCGCAAGGTCCCGCTGCCCTCCCGCGTCACCGGCGTCCTGGAAGCCGAGTCCGGCTTCAACGACGCCCCCGTCGTCATCCTCGTCGTCGCCTTCTCGACCGTCGGGGAGATCGACGCCGCCTGGTACGTCATCGTCGGGGAGATCGTCCTCGAACTCGCGATAGGCGCCGCCGTCGGCCTCGCCGTCGGCTTCCTCGGCGCCCTCGCGCTGCGCCACATCGCCCTGCCTGCCTCCGGCCTCTACCCGATCGCCGTCATGGCCATCGCCGTCGTCGCCTACGCCTCCGGCGCCATCGGCCACGGCTCCGGCTTCCTCGCCGTCTACCTGGCCGCGATGGTGCTCGGCAACGCCAAGCTGCCGCACGCCCCCGCCAACCGGGGCTTCGCCGAGGGCCTCGGCTGGATCGCCCAGATCGGCATGTTCGTCCTGCTCGGCCTGCTCGTCACCCCCCACGAGCTCGTCCACGACTTCTGGCCGGCGATAGTCATCGGCCTCGTCCTCACCATGGTCGCGCGCCCCACCTCGGTCCTCGTCAGCCTCCTTCCCTTCCGCATCCCCTGGCAGGAGCAGGCCCTGATGTCCTGGGCCGGCCTGCGCGGCGCGGTGCCGATCATCCTCGCCACCATCCCGATGGTGTCCGGGACCGCCGGCAGCGAGCGGATCTTCAACATCGTCTTCGTGCTCGTCGTCGTCTACACCCTGGTCCAGGGCCCGACCCTGCCCTGGCTCGCCAAGGCCCTCCGCCTCGGCGACCGGGCCGAGGCCGCCGACCTGGGCGTCGAGTCCGCCCCGCTGGAGCGGCTGCGCGGCCACCTGCTCTCCGTGGCGATCCCGGACGACTCCAGGATGCACGGCGTCGAGGTCGCCGAGCTCCGGCTGCCCGCCGGCGCCGCCGTCACCCTGGTCGTCCGGGACGAGAAGAGCTTCGTCCCCGGCCCCGCCACGGTGCTGCGGCGCGGCGACGAACTCCTCGTCGTCGCCACCGACCCGGTCCGCGACGCCGCCGAACGCCGCCTGCGGGCGGTCGACCAGGGCGGCAAGCTCGCCGGCTGGCTCGGCACCGGCGGTGCCACCGCCGTGGCCGCCCCGGAACACCGCCGTGGCCCCCATCGAGGCCCGTTCCGGCGAACATCCGGTTAATCCCAGGCATTAATTCAGGTTCCAGGGCGTTTTCCCAGGCGGGAAGACGCCCTTCCCTGTACCATGAAGGCACACCTGATCGAACCAACTCTGCCTGACGCAGAGCTGGCGCGACCGTATGGCGGCCGAGGCACCCCTGCAGTGGGTCCCGGTATCTACCGCAGTTCCGCGCAAGAGGACAGCTCTCGGCGAGCCCGCACCACCGTGCCCGGGACCGCTACCAGGCGGCAGAAAGGCCAGGACCGTGGCGTCCACGGTCGTCACCGAGAAGCGTCCCGGTTACGGACAGCTCCTGCGCACCCCCGGCGCTCTCTCCTTCCTGCTTCCGGGCTTCGCCGCCCGACAGCCGTTCGCGATGCTGACCATCGGCATCGTCCTGCTCGTCCAGCACACCTCCGGCTCCTACGGCACCGCCGGCGCCGTCGCCGCCGCGACCGGCGTCTCCATGGCGCTCTTCGCCCCGCAGAGCGGCAAGCTCGCCGACCGCTTCGGCCAGCGGGCCGTCCTCGTCCCCGGCGTGCTCGTGCACACCGTCTCCGTCTCCCTTCTCGTCGCGCTGGCCCTGGCCGGCGCCCCGCTGTGGGCCCTCTTCCTCGCGGCCATCCCCTCCGGCGCCTCCGTGCCGCAGGTCGGCCCGATGGTCCGCGCCCGGTGGGCGGCGAAGCTGGACGGCACGCCCCTGATGCCGACCGCCGCCGCCTTCGAGTCGGTGACCGACGAGTTCACCTTCGTCGTGGGCCCGGTCCTGGCCACCGCCCTGTGCACCGGCATCCACCCGGCCGCCGGCCTGATCGCCGAGGCCGCCCTCACCCTGGTCGGCGGCCTGTTCTTCGCCGCCCAGCGCCGCACTCAGCCCGCCCACGGCCTGACCGCCGCGGCCGGCCACTCCGACGAACCGCGCCGCTCGGCCCTGTCCGTGCCCGGCGTCCGCGTCCTCGTCGTCGCCTTCCTCGGCATCGGCTCGGTCTTCGGCGGCATGCAGGTCTCCCTGACCGCCTTCTCCGAGGAGATCGGCAACCCGGGCGTCAACGGCCTGCTCTACGGCGTCTTCGCCGCCGGCAACATGCTCGCCGGCATCGCGATGGGCGCCATCGCCTGGAAGATCGGCCCGCGCCGCCGCCTGATCCTGGGCTACACCGGTCTCACCGTCGCAGCCTCCCTTCTCTGGTCCGCACACTCCGTCCTGCTGCTCGGCGCCCTCGGCCTGGTCGTGGGTCTGTGCATCGCCCCGGCCCTGATCACCGGCTACACCATCGTCGAGACCCTGGTCCCGGCCACCGCCCGCACCGAGGCGTTCACCTGGCTGACCGGCGCCGTGGCGCTGGGCCAGGCCGCCGCCGTCACGGTCGCCGGCCGGCTCGCCGACGCCCACGGCGCGAGCACCGGCTTCCTGGTGCCGCTGGCGGGCACGCTGCTCGCCCTCGTCACCCTGCTCGCCCTCCGCTCGCACCTCCACCCCCGGGCGACGAGCCGGGTCGCCGCACGTGGTATCGGTCACCGAGTTCCGGTGTCGGTGGACTGAACCGACGGAATACGTCACTATGGATCGTCGTTAGCACTCGATGAGTGTGAGTGCCAGGAGGAAGACAAGTGCCGACCTACCAGTACCAGTGCACCGAGTGCGGCGAGGGCCTCGAGGCGGTGCAGAAGTTCACGGATGACGCCCTGACCGAGTGCCCGAACTGCAAGGGACGCCTGAAGAAGGTGTTCTCCGCGGTTGGCATCGTGTTCAAGGGTTCCGGCTTCTACCGGAACGACAGCCGCGGCTCGTCGTCCAGCAGCTCGCCCGCGTCGTCGAAGTCCTCCACGACCTCGTCGGCCACCTCCTCGTCGGCCACGTCGACGTCTTCGTCGTCCTCCTCGGACTCGAAGCCGGCGGCCTCGTCGAACACCCCGGCGGCCTGACCTCCTTTCCACAAGGACCCGTAGGCCCGAAGATCCACCCGATGCCCTGCCGCCTCGCGCGGCGGGGCTTTCGGCGTTTTCGTACGCGGGACGCACCCGCTCGGAACTGCCTGATCCCGCGGGCCGGGGGGCGGCTGCCCGCGGGAACCGGACTGACTCCAGCGTCCCCGGCCCGCCCCGCCGCGGCAATCGCTCGACGGAGTGAGGAAGTTGTCCACAACTGCCGAGTAGTCCACAGGCCCGAGCAGGATCGCCCCGACCGCGGGACGGTGAGTGCGGTTCGCCGGACCGTCCGGCGAACCGCACGTCACGACAGGCGGTTGCGCGATGACCACAGACTCCTGCTTCCCCCACACCCGCACCTCGGTGCCCGCGCCGTGCGGGGTGCCGCAGTTCGACCCGCTGCGCGTGCGCGGCGCGCGGCTACGGCTGAGCCGGGCCTTGCGCCGCAAGCGGCGGGCGCCCGCCGCGGTCCTCGCGATGACGGCCGCCGCGCTCGCGGCGACCGGAGCGGCCGGTGCCGAGGACCTGACCCCGCAGCCCCCGCCACCTCCCGCGCACGCGCCGCACCGGCCGGCCGCCGTGCCGCTGGTGTCCGCCCCGGTGCGGATCGCCGACGCGGCGACCGTCCGGCTGCTCAGGCCCGGCGACCGGGTGGACGTGATCGCCGCGCCCAACGCGCCGATGGGCGCCGGCGGCGAGGCCCGCGTGGTGGCCTCGGGCGCCCGAGTGGCAGAGGTGCCGCAGCCGGGTGACCCCCGTGCGGACGGCGGGGCGTTGATCGTCCTGTCCGTGCCACGACCGACGGCGACGGCGCTCGCCGGGGCGGGCATCACGTCCCAGCTGGCGGTGACGCTGTGCTGATTCGCACTGACGGTCTGTCAAGTAACCGTCCCGTGTGTACGGATTGGACGCCTCTGTGCCGATCACGGCGTAATGGCTCCGCACACAGCAGCACACGCGACGAAAGGCACCTTGGTGGCCGAGAAGAAGGAAAGCTTGCTGGGAGGCTTCAAAGCCTTTCTGATGCGCGGCAACGTGATCGATCTGGCGGTGGCCGTCGTCATCGGTGCCGCGTTCACCAACATCGTGAACTCGGTGGTCAAGGGCATCATCAACCCGATCGTGGGTGCCTTCGGCACGAAGGACCTGGAGGGCTACGCGTCCTGCCTCAAGTCCCCCTGCAAGGTGGTCAACGGCGAGATGCAGGGCATCCAGATCCAGTGGGGTCTGGTCCTCAGCGCCGTTCTCAGCTTCGTGATCACGGCGGCGGTCGTCTACTTCCTGATGGTCCTGCCCATGGCGAAGATCCTCGCCAAGCGCGCCGCGCAGGAGAAGGCGAAGGAAGGCGTCCAGGAGACCCTGGAGGTCAGCGAGCTGGAGGTACTCAAGGAGATCCGCGACCACCTGGTCGCCCAGCGCGGTCCGGCCGTGAACAACACGGGTGTGGGCTCCCATGCCGGCGGCGGCGCCGGGGCGCACTCCACCTCCTGACCGACGGCTTGCGTCGGCGTCAGAGGTGGTGCGGCGGCTTCTCGTCGAGGAAGCGCGCGAGGTCGGCGGCGCTGTCACCGCCGGCTGGAGGCCGCTCGCCCCACCCGCGGTCCGTGTCGTCCGCGGACTGCTGGTCCAGCGGATCGTCGAAGATCAGTGCCGGCCTGGGTTGCGATTCGGGTACGGAGCCGGTCCGCTTCGCTGTTCGCGGTCCGTGGGCGGGGGCGGTGCTCATGTACTCAGGGTACGCCGGGATCACCGCCTCGCACCCGGCTGATCTGCGGGATCGCGGTCAGCGCCCCGGCGGTGTCCCGGGGCCCATCGGTGGTCAGGAGCCCGCCAGTGGTCAGGAGGCCTCCGGTGCTCAGGAGCCCGCCGGTGGTCAGGAGCCCGCCGGTGGTCAGCGGTCCTTCGGGTCGAGCAGCCACAGGCCGAGGACCACGAGGAACGACAGGACGAGGAACCCCGCACCCCACCAGGCGGTGCCGGTGTCGCCGGCCATCCACTCGTCGACGACGACGGTCAGTCCCCACATCTGGCCGATGACCACGGTGAGGGAAAGGGCCAGCCGGGCGGAGAGCTTCGAGGAGCGCTCGGGCTCCTGCTCGGTACCGGCTCCCGGGCCGGGACCGGTGTGCCGGATCCGCGGGTCGCCGTAGCCGCTGGTGGGACGGATCTGGGGGTAGCGCTCGTGGACCGGGCGGTTGAGCCGGGGCTGGGCGCTGCCGGGGGTGTAGTCGGGCCGTGGCGGCAGGTCCCGCGAGGGACCGTTCGGCGGGGTGCCGTCGGGCGGCGTGCGTTCCGGGGGACGCGGGGCGGCCGGATCCGGGGGGAACGAGGTGCCGGTCATGGGCGTTCGCTCCCCTCGGCGCCGGCGAGGCCGCGGCAGAAGCGGAGTGCGTCACCCTGTTCGCGGCACAAGCCCTCCTGGGCGGTCTCGCCGGAGCGGGCGGTGCCGATGGCCCAGACGCTGCCGTCGGCCTGTTCGATCAGAAGCACCTTGGGCAGGGGTCGCGGCGGCGGGCCGGCGGTGACCTCTCCCGTTCGGGCGTCGAAGACACCTTCGTGGCAGGGGCAGTACAGCTCGCCCTCGCTCCCCCGCTCCTTCCGCCACAGCACCGCGCAGGCCAGATGAGTGCAGACGGCGGAGTAGCCCCTGAGGGCGCCGTCGGCCGTGCGGACGGCGATGGCACGGTCCTCGTCGCCCGGGTAGCGGAAGGCGAGGGACTCGCCGGGGAGGATGCGGTCGGCGATCCTCTTCGGCTGGGGAGCGCCGTCACTGTCGCCGTGCCGGTGGAGGATGCCGGAGGCCACGCCGACACCGCCGACGGCCAGGCCGCCGGAGACGGTCGCGACGATGCGCAGGTAGTCGCGGCGGGTGGTGAGGGAGTCGGCGGCGATCCGGTCGTGGAGCGCCTCCTGCGCGGCGTCGAAGTCTCCGGATCCGGAACCCGAGCCCGGGCCGAAGCCGGAGCCGGAACCCGAGCCCGGGCCGAAGCCGGAGCCGGAACCCGAGCCCGGGCCGAAGCCGGAGCCGGAGCCCGAGCCGGAGCCGGAACGCGGGCCGGAGCCGCCCGAGCCCGGGCCGGCGGGAGGTTGCTCGGTGAGGCTCATCGGACATCCACTCCGTTGACTTCGACGATGGGCAGGCCGCCGGGGACAGGCCACTGGACCTTGTCGGCGGGGACGACCATGGCCACTCCGGTGGAGACGGTGGTGGAGCCGAAGGTGAAGGAGTCGGCGACCTGGACACCGGGGCGTTCGGCGCGGAGTTCGTCGAGGGTGCCGTAGAAGAGGGCGCCGGTGGGGCAGACCGTGGCGCACATGGGGGCGAGGCCGTAGGCGGTGCGGTCGTAGCAGAGGTTGCACTTCATCTGGAGCTTCGCCCGGAGGTCGATCTTCGGTACGCCGAAGGGGCAGGCGTTGACACAGTTGGCGCAGCCGATGCAGCGGGTGGTGTCGGCCTGCTGCACCACGCCGTCGGCGGTCACCAGGATCGCGTCGGCCGGACAGACCTCGGCGCAGGGTGCGACCGGGTCCTCGCAGTGCATGCAGACGGTGGGAAGGGAGGCGACGGAGTGGCCCTCGTCGGGGTAGTCGAGGTGGATCATCGACTTGCCGCGGTGAGAGTCGCATTCACGGCAGGCGGAGACACATGCCTGGCAGCCGATGCAGCGGCCCGGGTCGATGAAGATCGTGCGGCCCATCATGTGCGGCGTCAGCTCCTCTCCGAGGTGCCACGGCCCTGGGGAGACGTGGGGGGCAGCGGGTCGGGGCGGGAGACCTGGGTCGCCGGATAGGCGACCTGGCCGGGCGCGACGGGCGGCGGAGGCACCTCGTCGACCCGTTCGGCGGGCTCGACGCGGGCGGCGCAGACCTTGTACTCGGGGATCTTGGAGCGGGGGTCGAGGGCGTCGACGGTGAGCGCGTTGGCGGCGGTGGGCACGGGCCAGTGGTAGGGGACGAAGACGGTGTCGGGGCGGATGGCCTCGGTGACCAGGGCGGGGAAGACCTCGCTGCCGCGGCGGGTGACGACGCGGACCGGGTCGCCGTTGCGGAAGCCGTGGGAGGGGTGGACCTCGACCCAGGGGCGCGGGGTCTGTTCGACGAGGGCGCCGAGGCGCCGGGTCTGGTTGCCGGAGAGGAAGTGGGCGACGGTGCGTCCGGTGGTGAGTGAGAGGGGGTATTCCTCGCTGTACGGGTCCATGGGCGGGTGCCATTCGACGACCTGCAGGTGGATCTTGCCGTCGGCGTGGTAGGTGCGGCCGTCCTCGAAGAGGCGGGGGGTGCCGGGGTGGTCGACGGTGGGGCAGGGCCAGGCGATGCCGCCGGTCTCCTCGAGGCGTTCGTAGGTGATGCCGTAGTAGTCGTTGACCGTTCCGGCGGACGCGACGCGGAGCTCCTCGAAGACGGCGCGGGAGTCGGGGAAGGCGAACTTGTCGCCGGCACCGAGCCGTCTGGCGAGTTCGCAGATGACCCAGGTGTCGGTGCGGACGCCGGCGGGTGGTTCCTGGGCCTTGTTGTGCTTGACGACCCGGGCCTCGGCGTTGGCCATGACGCCTTCGTCCTCGGCCCAGACGGTGACGGGGAGGACGACGTGCGCGTTGGCGGCGGTCTCGGAGAGGAAGAAGTCGAACTGGGCGTGGAACTCGGTGGTGTCGTAGCCGTTCTTGACCGTGGCGTAGTTCGGGAGGGAGACGAAGGGGTTGTTGCAGATACCGATGAGGCCGCGGATCTCGCGGCGCTGCATCTGCCAGACCATCTCCATCATGGAGGTGCCGGCGGGCGGGAGCTCGGATTCCTCGATGCCCCAGATCTCGCAGATCTGACGGCGGTGTTCGGGGTCGGAGATGGAGCGTCCGCCGGGCAGCAGGTCGGACTTCTGGCCGTGTTCACGGCCGCCCTGGCCGTTGCCCTGGCCAGTGATGGTGCCGTAGCCGGCGCCGGGGCGGCCGATGTTCCCGGTGGCGACGCACAGGTTGATGATCGACAGGCAGTTCTCGACGCCCTGGGAGTGGTGTTCGACGCCGCGGGCGTGCCAGGCCATGGCCTTGTCGGCGCCGGCGAACATGCGGGCGACCTGGACGATCTGCTCCGCGGGGACGCCGCAGATCTCGGCGGAGCGGGCGGGCGGGTAGTCGGCGACGGTCTTCCTGACCTCGTCCCAGCCGGTGGCGCGGGCGGCGAGGTACGCCTCGTCGGTGAGGCCCTCGGCGACGACGACGTGGAGGACGGCGTTGAAGAACGCGGAGTCGGTGCCGGGCTTGAGGGCGACGTGGACGTCGGCGGTGCGGGCGATGGCCGTCTCGCGGGGGTCGACGACGATCATCGTGGCGCCGCGGTCCCGGGCGCCCCAGAGGTACTGGGTCATCACGGGGAAGCATTCGCCGACGTTGGAGCCGGCGATGAGGAGGCAGTCGGTGAGGAGGATGTCGGAGAAGGGGTTGCCGGCCCGGTCGATGCCGAAGGAGAGCTTGTTGGCTCCGGCGGCGGAGACCATGCACAGCCGGCCGTTGTAGTCGACGTGGCGTGTCTTGAGGGCGACCCGGGCGAACTTGCCGACGAGGTAGGTCTTCTCGGAGAACAGGCTGGCGCCGCCGAGCAGGCCGAAGGCGTCGTTGCCGTACGCGGCCTGGATGCGGCGGATCTCGGAGACGGTGAAGTCGAGCGCCTCCTCCCAGCTGACGTCGCGGAAGGGTTCGTCGCGGCTGCGGCGCATCAGCGGGGCGGTGAGCCGGTCGGGGTGGTTGACCTGCTGGTAGGCGTTGATGCCCTTGGGGCAGAGCCGCATCCGGTTGATGTCGTGGTTGCGGGGTTCGACGCCGAAGACCTTGCCGCCGTGGTCGACGCGCAGATACATGCCGCACTGCACGCCGCAGAAGCAGCAGTGGGTGGGAACGAGGGTCTCGCCGTTCTGGTCGGCGTGCCAGCGGTCGGCGGGGATGCCGCCCGCGTCACGGAAGTCGCGGGTACCGGGCGGGGCGACGGCGGGGTCAAGAGGCAGTGGGGAGGTCACTTGAAGCCCTTCTTGACGTGGGTGAGATAGGCGTTGCCCCGCAGGACGCGCTTGCAGCGCGGGCAGTACTCGGCCCATTCGTCGAAGTCGAGCCGCAGGTCGCGCATGGTGCCCCGGAGGTTCTCGACGTAGGGGGCGGTGTCGATGGCTTCGCCGCAGCGGCGGCAGGCGAGCAGCTGCGCGCCGGAGTCCTCCGTGAGCTCGCCGTCCGCGCGGCGGGCGGTGTACTTGAACAGCTGCATGCCGACGGCGGCGGGCCGCTGGACGATGTGGAAGAACTTGCCGAAGGGGAGGTAGATGAGGGTGAAGACCACCGACACCATGTGCAGGATCGCCAGGAACTGGTAGCCGCCGCCGTGCAGGAAGATCGAGGAGAAGGTGAGCAGCAGGCCGGTGACGGAGATGACGATCAGGGCGATCAGCGGCACCAGGTCATAGGCGAAGCGCTGGCCGGTGACGGCTCCGCGGTCCTTCATACGCCGCCACAGGAAGAAGCAGGCGCCCGGGATGACGAGGGCGGCGGCGACGTCCAGGCCGTGGAACATGAGCCAGCCGACGACGTTCAGCGAGTCGAAGCCGAGGACCTTGAACCCCCAGATACGCATCTCGTAGCCGGGACCCGAGCCGGTGGAGGAGGTGAAGGTGAACCAGCCCCAGGTCAGCGGGAAGGTGATCAGGGCGGCGAGCACGCAACCCCAGAAGATCAGTTGGTGGGCGGCCCAGCGGGCGTGGGAGCGGGCGCCGAGGAACTTCTGGAAGCCGAGGTAGGTGACGATCATCCGGGGCAGCGCGGTGGGTGCCCTGCGGAAGTTGTCGGCGGAGAAGAAGGACCGCCAGCCCTGCGTGAAGAGCCGGCGGGCACCGGGTGCGGAGACCCAGACGGTGTAGCGGTGGGCGACGCCGAAGGCGAGGAAGACGGTCGCGACCGCGTACGGGAGGAGGGCGGAGTCGAAGTCGCGCAGCAGCCGGCTGCCGAAGACGATCGCGAGGATCAGCAGGACGGAGACCGTGACCCCGGCGAGGGTGGCACGGCGGCGCACCTGCGCGGGCGTCTGCAGAGGCCGGTCCCCCTGGGTGGGCGGGGGCTCGGCCGGTGCGGGCGGAGGCTCGGCGGGGGCCTGCTGTGGCTCGATCACGCGGCCACCATAAGTTGATCTACGCCCTTACGCCCGTTTTGCCACAGGGGCGGGTGAGTCTCCGCACGGAGACGGAGCGCCGTGGCCTCCCGCCGGGTCACCTCCGCGTCTGCTGTTCTGGGGGCATGACACAACCCTTTCTTCCCCTCACCGCCCGCGCTCGCGACGAGGCGCACCGGGCCGCCACGCCGCTGGAGCTGTTCTTCGACCTCTGTTTCGTCGTGGCCGTCGCGCAGGCCGGGGCCGAGCTCGTGCATGCCGTCGCGGAGGGGCATACCGGGTCCGGAATCCTGAACTACGCGATGGTGTTCTGGGCGATCTGGTGGGCCTGGATGAACTTCACCTGGTTCGCCTCGGCGTACGACAACGACGACGTGCTCTACCGGGTGGTCACGCTCGTCCAGATCGCGGGCGTGCTGGTGCTGGCCGCCGGGGTCTCGCGGGCGTTCGAGGACCACGACTTCCTGGTCGTCTACATCGGCTACGTCGTCATGCGCCTCGCGCTCTCCTCGCAGTGGCTGCGCGCCGCGCACCACGCCACCGACACCGCCGAGCGGGCGATGTGCCGCCGTTACGCCACCGGGGTCCTCGCCTGCCAGATCGGCTGGACGGCGCTCCTCCTCGCGCCCGAGGACGCGCGGCCATGGGTGTTCCTGGTGATGGCGATCGCGGAGATGGCCGTGCCGATGTACGCGGAGAAGGACGTGACCACCTCGTGGCACCCGCACCACATCGCCGAGCGGTACGGCCTGTTCACGATCATCGTGCTCGGCGAGTCGATCGCGGCGGCGACCGTCGCCGTGAAGTCGGGCGTGACGGAGAACGACGCCCTGACCGAGGTACTGCCGATCGCCGCCGGCGGGCTGCTGATCGTCTTCGCCGCCTGGTGGATCTACTTCGTCGTGCCCGCCCACGACCGGCTCGCCTCCAACCGGGAGGGATTCCTGTGGGGTTACGGCCACTACCTGATCTTCACCTCCGCCGCCGCGATCGGCGCCGGCATCGAGATCGCGGTCGAGCAGGCCGTCGGCAAGGCGCACATCTCCACCCTGGCCGCGTCCTCCGCCGTGACCATCCCGACGGCGGTCTTCCTGCTCTGCGTGTGGTTCCTGCACGCCCGCTACTTCAAGGTCGGCATCGCCCAGCAGCTCGTGCTTCCGGTCTCGTCCCTCGCCATCCTGATGTGCTCGTTCGCCGGTCACTGGGCCGTGCTGGCCGCCGGTCTCGTCGCCGCCGCGACCGTGGCCGTCGGAGTGACCCTCACAGCCACGAACCCGGCCACCAATCCGGCCGCCCGCTCCGCCTCCTGACCGTCGGGCCGAACCGACCGACCGTCCGACCGACCGTGGACCGACCGCCCGACCGACCGATCGCCGGACCGACCGTCAGATGTCTCGGCCACAATGCGTCGCATGATCTTCCGGCTTCTCGGCCCGCTCACCGTGTCCGGCACCCCCGCCGCCGGCGGCCCCCGCGCCCGGGCCCTGCTCGCACTGCTCCTGCTCGACGCGGGCCGGACGGTCACCGCGGAACGCCTCCTCGACGGGCTGTACGGCGACGAGCCCCCGGCCGGCGCCGCCAACGCCCTCCAGTCACAGGTCTCGCGCCTGCGCCGGACGCTCCCGGACGGAGTCGGGGTCGAGCACTCCCCCGCCGGGTACCGCCTGACCGGGGCCGACGCCGACGAGGTGGACGCCCTCCGGTTCGAGCGGCTGGCCCGGGAGGGCGCCCGGGCCGGCGCGGCCGGGGATCCCGTACGGGCGGAGGGGCTGCTGCGCGAGGCGCTCGCGCTGTGGCAGGGGGCCGCGCTCGCGGACGTACGGGAGGCTCCGTACGCCGATGGGCAGGCGGCCCGGCTCGACGCGCTGCGGCTCGACGCCCTGGAGGAGTGGGCCGCCGCGCTGCTCGCCGCGGGCGGCGACCCCGCCCCGCTCGCCCGGGAACTGGCTCAGGCCTCGGCGGCGCATCCGCTGCGCGAGCGGCTGCGGGCGCTGCAGATGCGGGCGCTCGCGGGCGCGGGACGACAGGCGGAGGCGCTCGCCGTGTACGAGGAGGTGCGCGGGGCGCTCGCCGAGGAGCTGGGCGCGGATCCGGCGGAGGAGCTGACGGCGGCGCATCTCGCCGTGCTGCGGGGCGAGGAGTCCGGGGCGGCCCGTCCGGTGCCAGCAGCCCCGCCGCCCTCCCGGCTGCCCGCCCCGCTCACCGACTTCGTCGGCCGGGAGCGCGAACGGGATCAGCTGCGCGCCCTCTTGAGCACCGCGCGCCTGTCGACCCTGGTCGGCCCGGGCGGCGCCGGCAAGACCCGGCTCGCCCTCGAAGCCGTCAACGGCGGCGGAAACGCAAAGGGAAACGCAAAGGGAAACGCAAACGGAATCGGAATCGGAAACGGCCGAGGAGACGACGAGGCCGTGTTCGTGGATCTGGCGGCCGTCGGCCCCGGCGAGGTGGTGGGGGCGTTCGCGCGCGCCGTGGGGGTACGGGACGCCGGCCCGCACGGGCTCGTGCGCGCGCTCGCGGACCGGTCGGCGCTGCTCGTCGTCGACAACTGCGAGCACGTGGTTGCGGAGGCGGCCGGGCTGATACGGGAGTTGCTGGCCGGCTGCCCCGGGCTGCGGGTCCTCGCCACCAGCCGGGAGGCTCTCGGCATCACGGGCGAGTCGCTGCTGCCGCTCGGCGCGCTCGCGCCGGACGCGGCGGAGGAGCTCTTCGTACGGCGCGGGGCGGCGGCCCGGCCCGGTTTCGCCGGGCACGCGCGCGTACCGGAGATCTGCGCGGCCCTGGACGGGCTCCCGCTGGCCCTGGAGCTGGCGGCGGCCCGTCTGCGCAGCCTCACCGTCGACCAGATCGCCGACCGGCTCGGCGAACACCTCGGCCGGCATGGCGACGAAGGGCCCGGCGGGCGAATCGGCCGACATTCCGACGAACAGCACGGCTGGCGAATCGGCCGGCATGTCGGCGAGCGGACCGACAAGCGGCCCGACAAGCGGATCGACGAAGGGCCGGGGGACCGCTTCCGGTTGCTCTCACGAGGTGACCGCACCGCGCCCGAGCGGCACCGGACGCTGGCCGCCGTCGTCGAGTGGAGCTGGGAGCTCCTGGACGCGGAGGAACGAGAACTCGCGGCGCGCTTCTCGGTGTTCCGGGGCGGCGCGACGGCCGAGGCCGTGGCCCGGGTGTGCGGGGTGGAGCAGGCGGACGCGGAGGACGTCCTGGCCTCGCTCGCCGAGAAGTCCCTGGTGGAGGCGGGCGACTTCGACACCGGCGCGGTCCGCTACCGGATGCTGGAGACCGTACGGGCCTACGCCGCCGGCCGGCTCCCCGCCGACGACCCCGCGCCCGCCGCCCACACCGCCCACTACCTGGCCCTCGCTCGCGCCGCCGACCCCCATACGCGCGGCCCCGCCCAGCTCGACTGGCTCGCCCGCCTCGACGCCGAGGACCCGAACCTCCGCGTCGCGCTGCGCCGCGCGACGGCGCACGCCCCGGCGGACGCGCTCCGCCTGGTGGCCGCGCTCACCCCGTACTGGTGGCTGCGCGGCTTGCGCGGCCAGGTCGCGGGCCTCGCGGCGGAACTCCTCGACGCGGCCGAGTGCGCCGGCCTCGACTCCGAGACGGCCGGGTTCGACGAGGAGTACGTGCTGTGCGTCCTCGCGGCCGGTGCCGGAGCGGAGGGCTCCCATCCGCGCGGCCCCGACCCGGAGCGCCTCGCCCGTGCCCGCACCCTGCTCACCTCCCGTACGGAACCCCTCCGCCAACCCTTCACCGCCTTCCTGTGGGCCACGGCGACCGGGCCGGAGACTGGGCCCGAGGCCCGCCTTCCGCTGCCGGACGACGCCTGGACGCGGGCGCTCGGGTTCGCGGGCCAGGGGCATCTGGCGCTCGAACGGGGCGACCGGCAGGCGGCGCGGGCCGCGCTGACCGAGGCCCTGGCGGGCTTCCGGGCTCTCGGCGAGCGCTGGGGCACGGCCACCGCGCTCGAAGGACTCGGTGCGCTCGCCCCGGACCCGCTGCCGCTGTTCGCCGAGGCCCTGGAGCTCTTCGAGTCGCTGGGAGTCGCGGAGGACATCGTGGACCTGCTGTGCCGGCGGGCCGCCGTCCACGAGGCGGCGGGCGAGGCCGGGCCGGCGGCGGCCGACCGGGGCCGGGCGGCGGAGGTGGCCCGGCGGGCGGGACTTCCGGAGCTCCGCTGACGCCCGCCACGGGTCCCTGTCAGCGGCCATCAGCGGCCGTCAGGTGCGGTCAGGGGCGCCAGGGGGCGGTCAGCGGCGTCAGGTGCGGTCAGCGGCGTCAGGGGCGCAGGGGCCGTAAGCGGACGTCAGCGGGCGTCAGCGGCCCGTGCGCGTCCCGTCAGCGGCCCCGGCGACTCTCTCCCTGTCGCGGCGAACGCCCGACACCACACCCCTTCAAGGGACCCTCAAGGGAGAGCCACCATGCAGAACAACGCCACCACCTCCAACACCCGCACCGCCCTCGTCACCGGCGCCTCCCGTGGCATCGGGCGGGCCATCGCCCTCCGCCTGGCACGGGACGGGCTGCTCGTCGCCGTGCACTACGGGTCCGACGCGGCCGCCGCGCAGGAGACCGTGGACCTGATCGCCGCGGAGGGCGGCCGGGCGTTCTCGGTCGGGGCCGACCTCGGGTCGTACGAAGGGGTGCTCGCGCTCGTCGACGGCGTGCGGGCCGGGCTCGACGCCCACACTCCAGACGCCGAGCGGGCCGGCCTCGACGTGCTCGTCAACAACGCGGCCGTCACGTCGTCCGGCGGGTACCTGCAGGACGAGACGGTCGAGCAGTTCGATCGCCTGTTCGCGGTCAACGTCCGGGCCCCGTTCTTCCTGGTGCAGCAGTTGCTGCCGCTGCTGCGGGACGGCGGCAGCATCGTCAACATCGGTTCCGGCGTCACCCGGATCGCGCTCGCCGACGAGCTGGCCTACGCCATGTCGAAGGGCGCGATGGAGACCTTCACCCGCACCCTGGCGAACGTCGTCGGCGCCCGCCGGATCACCGTCAACACCGTCGCCCCGGGCCCGACGCAGACCGCCGCGCTCACGGCCGCGCTCGCCGCGATGCCGCAGCTGGAGCAGATGCTGATCGGCGGGCAGGCGCTGCCGTGGGTCGGGCAGCCGGAGGACATCGCGGACCCGGTGGCGTTCCTGGCGTCGCCGGAGGGCCGCTGGATCACCGGCACCGTGATCGACGCCTCGGGCGGCACGTACCTGGGTCCCAAGCGCTGACATCCGTGCTACGCAGGTGACATGACGGAGCTGAACGCCTCTCTCGACGCACTGACGGACGTGGCCGGCCTGCGGGTCGGCCACGCGCGCGTACCGGGCGCCGGGGCGCTGTCCGGTACGACGGTGGTCCTCGCGCCTGAGGGCGGGATGACGGCCGCCGTGGACGTACGGGGCGGGGGCCCCGGCACGCGGGAGACGGACGCGCTCGACCCGCGCAACCTGGTGGAGCGGATCGACGCCGTGGTCCTGACCGGCGGCAGCGCGTACGGGCTCGACGTGGCCGGCGGGGTGATGGCCTGGCTGGAGGAGCAGCGGCGCGGGGTGCGGGTCGGGCCGGATCCGGCGCACGTGGTGCCGGTCGTGCCGGCCGCCTGCGTCTTCGACCTGGGCCGGGGCGGTGACTTCGCGGCCCGGCCGGACGCCTCGACGGGCCGAGCGGCGGTGGAGGCGGCGGCCGCGACGGCGGCACACGCGCCCGTGGTGACGGGCGCGGTGGGCGCGGGCACCGGGGCGGTGGTCGGCGGGCTCAAGGGCGGGGTGGGGACGGCGAGCACCGTCCTGGAGTCGGGGATTACGGTCGGCGCGCTGGTGGTCGTGAACGCGGTGGGCGCGGCGATCGATCCGGAGACGGGCGTTCCGTACGGCGCCTACTTCTCCTCCGGCGCCCTGACGGGGGCGGGACGCCCCGCCTATCCCGATCCGGCCGTGCACGAGGCGGCGCGGCGCCGCCTCGCGGAGGCCCGGGCCAGGCTCGCGCCGCCGCCGATGAACACGACGCTGGCGGTGGTGGCGACGGACGCGTCGCTGACCCGCGCGCAGGCGCAGAAGTTCGCGGGGACGGCGCACGACGGCATCGCGCGCGCCGTCCGTCCGGTGCATCTGCTCAACGATGGCGACACGGTGTTCGCCCTCGCGACGGGGGCGCGCGAACTGCCGTCCGCGCCGGGGCCACTGGCGCTCAACGAGATCCTCGCAGCGGGCACGGACGCCGTCACACAGGCCATCGTCCGGGCCGTGCTCGCACCGGCCGCCGGGATCTCGGGGCCGGGCGGGGACTTCCCGGCGTACCGGGAGCTCTACGGCGACGCGCAGGCGGACGCGTACGGCACGGGCTGAGCCGACACGCTGGCCCGAGCCGTACGGCGACTAGCCCGGCGCCCCGACTGCCGGTATACCAAGGGAAGTTGAAGAAAACACTCGGGGGGCGCGGAAACTCAATGTGCGCCCCGTTCGTTTTCCCGAACGCCGGACACGATGTCAGACCCAGGGACTACGTTTAGCAAGCATCAAGTGACATGCGGCGACGGCCTGGAGACCCCCTTGAACGATCCGCAGGATCATTCTCACGATCCGTACGAGACGACCGAGACCCATCTTGAGCGACTCCTCGGCCGGGCGCTCAACTCCTTCGACCTGCCCGACTCCATGATCGAGCGTCTGGAGTCGGCCCTCGCCCACTCCAGCGCGCTGTACTCCTCGCACCACAGCGCGTCGCTGCACCGCACCACGTACCGCCACACCTATCTGCTCCCCGACGGCACGGCGCTCAGCCTGTGGGAGCTGGTGCACAACTCCGGCCGGGACGGCTCCGATCAGCACGAGCTGTACGCGGCGGAGGCGGACGCCCGGCTCGCCGCGTCCCGGCTGCCGGCCGGGCCCTCGCTCGGCTGGGGCGTGGAGCGCGCCGACGGAGCGGTCACCGGCGAGGACGACGACCTGGAGCTGCTGAGCGCGCTCCTGGCCCGCCCCATACCGGCCCAGCCCCGGATGTACGTGCCGGACAACTCGGCGGACCACGCCCGCCGGGTGCTGCGCCGCGCGGAGAACGCGGACCGGCCGGGCGAGGCGACCGCGCGCCGGCTGCGGTTGGCGTTCGCACACCACATCACGCAGGCGTTCGGGCGCCAGTGCCCCGTGGCGGGAGGCCGGGACGCCGGCTTCACCCTCTACGAGCACCAGTTCCTGCTGCTCGACGGCAGCGAGCTGAGCCTGTGGGAGGTCGAGCACACGGCGACGCCGGACGGCCGTCACATGTGCGAGGTGTACGAGGACGAGCGCGCCGCGCGCGAGGCGATGGAGTCCCGCTCGCGGGTCCGCTGACGCCGGCGCCCGCTACGAGGCGGCCCTGCGGACCAGAAGCGCGACCGTCACGCCCGTGAGCCGCTCGGTACCGGTCGCCCTGTAGCGGGCCCGCAGGGCCCGGGCCTGGGCGGCCGGGAGGGCCTCCATCGGGTCCGCGTCGCCCGCCGCGACGACGAGCCAGATGCGCGGCTCGGCGCGCAGACAGCGCTCCGGGTCGGGGCACTCCGCCGGCCACAGGTCCGCCCGGTCAGCGGCCGAGCGGGCCAGGAAGACGTCCCGCGGGCGCAGTTCGCGGGGCAGGTAGTGACGCACGCCCGCGTCGAGCAGCCGCCAGGCGTCGTCACCCCGGTCGTAGACGACCGCGTCCCCGGGGCGGTGGTACGTCGCGATGGTCGCGGCGGCGCCCCGGAAGTCGACGCCGTGCCAGAAGTGCGCGTACGGCTCGCGCAGCGCCCGCTGCTCGGGCAGCGTGAGCAGCGCGAGGACGGTGAGCAGCACCCCGACGACGGCCCGCGGCCGCACGTGCCGCAGCCCCGCCCCCGCCAGGACCGCCCAGGCGGGCAGCGTGAACAGCAGATAGCGGAAGTGGAAGTACGACACCTCTCCGTGCGACACCGCCCACACGACCAGCGGCGGCGCGAGAGCGGACACCGCCACCGCGACCAACAGGCTGCGGCAGGGAGCGTCTGACCGACCGGGCGCGGCCGACCGGCAGGGAGCGGCCGACCGGCAGGGAGCGGCCGACCGGCAGGGAGCGTCTGACCGACCGGGCGCGTCCGACCGGCAGGGCGCGTCCGACCGGCAGGGCGCGTCCGACCGGCAGGGCGCGTCCGACCGGCAGGGCGCGGCCGACCGGTCGGGGACTGCCGACCGGTCGGGGGCGGCCGGGTCCGTCCCCTCCCCCCGCTCCGGCCGGCGGCCCCACGCCGCCACGGCCAGGGCCATGAGGGCGCCTGCCACGAGGGCCGAGCCGAAGAGCTGGGGCCAGAAGGCGGTGAGGGACCAGAGGTCGGGGCGGGGGATCCAGGAGATCTGGCGGCCGGCCTGGGAGCGACCGAGGACCAGGAGCGGGGCGGTCGCGGTGCCGCCGGCGAGGACGGCGAGCCCGAAGCGTACGGCGACGGCACGGCCCCTGGGGCCTGCCCTCGTGACGACCACCACGGCATGGCCGGCCAGGGCGGTCAGCGCCACCAGGTGCAGCAGCCCGACCGCCGTCACGGCCAGGGCGTACGCACCCCAGCGGCGTCGGCGGTCCGGCCGGTCCAGGGCGCGCAGCAGGAGCAGCGTGGCGAGGGCGACCGCGAGGACGACGAGGGCGTACGGTCGGGCCTCCTGGGCGTAGCGGGAGACCACCGGCACGAGGGCGAACAGCAGGCCCGCGACCCGGCCGGCCCGCCGCCCGAAGAGCCGCGCCCCGGTCAGCGCCGTGCAGACCGCCGCCCCGGTGGCCGCGAGCACCGAGGGCATCCGCAGGGCGAGGTCGGAGTCGCCGAAGAGGCCGGTCCAGCCGTGCAGGAGGAGGTAGTACGCGCCGAGGACGGCGTCGACGTGCCCGATCGTGTCGAGCAGCCGGCCCGTCGAGCGGGTCGCCATGTCCCAGCTGTTGAGCTCGTCCTCCCACAACTGCGGTGCCCCCGCCCCGTACAGCCCGAGGGCGAGTGCGAGGACGGCAGGCCACAGCCACACGCCGGCCAGCAGGCGGCGGAGGGCTCCGGCGCCGGGACCCGCGGTGGCGTGGCGGGACGTCGCGGGCCGGGCCGGTTCGGCGGCGCGGTCGCGTACCGGGGCGGGGGTTCCCATCGACGGCTCCTCAGGCGCGCACGGAGACGGGGCCGGCGGCGGCCGGGACGCCGGGAGAAGGCGTGCCGGGAGCCGGGGCCGCACCGAGCTTCGCCACGGCGAACTCCCGGTTGGCCCGGACCTGTTCGCGGTAGGCCGCGGGCAGGTCCGGCATGGCGAGGAGCCGGTCGCAGGCGGCGAGCGAGGCCGCGTGGTCGCCGACCCAGTAGGCGGTGATCGAGTACTCGAAGAGCAGCCCCCACCGGTACACCCACGGCTGCAGGAACAGCACGTCGTCGGCGGGCTGCGGCCGGTCGAGGACAGCCGAGACGATCGCGTGGGCGGTGTGGTGGTGGCTCGCCTTCCGCAGCCGTGAGGTCAGCTCGTAGCAGGCTTCGAGGCGCTGCGGGCGGGACTCCCAGGCCCGTACGAGGGTGTCCTGCGCGGTCGGCCAGTCGCCGGCCTCGGCGGCGAGGATCCCCGCCTGGAGCAGGGCGTAGTAGACCTCCTCGCCCCAGCCGCCCATGGCCGCGCGCCGCTCGTAGAGGGCGGCCGCCTCCGGCCCGCGGCCGCCCATGTCGCGCAGGGTCTGGGCGAGGTAGAAGACCGTACGGGAGTTGTCCGGGTCGCGTGCGAGGTCGGCGCTCAGGAGCCGGGCGTCGCGCTCGAACTTGTCATGGCGCGAGCCCCCGTCGGCGTGGTCCTCGATGACGAGGGCGTCGAGGTTCCGCTGGACGTGGTCGCGGTCCGCGGTCAGGTACTCGTGCGTGACGCCCTCGTACCGCCACGGCAGGTCGCCCCTGACCAGGCGTTTGATCCGGTACTCCAGCGCGCCCCGGTGCCGCAGCAGGTACGCGTCGGCGGTCAGCGCGGTCAGCGGGCCGTCCTGGCGCAGCACATGGTCGGCGTCGAGGAGGAGCAGATAGTCGGCCCGGCCGCGGGCCCGGGCGATGTTCCGGCTCCGGTTGTGGCCGAAGTCCACCCACGGCTCCTCGCGCAGCTCGCCCGGGATGCCGGCGAGGGCGGCGCGGACGAGGTCCTGGGTGCCGTCCGTGGACCCGGTGTCGGAGACGACCCAGGTGTCGACGAGGTGCCGGACGGAGGTGAGGCACCGCTCGATGACCGCGGCCTCGTTCTTGACGATCATGCACAAGCAGATGGACGGCCGCACGGCAACCCCACTTCCGGTGGATCGGTCGGTGGCCGAGGCTATGCACGGCCGTACCGGGCGCGGCGGCGGCACGCCGCCCGGCCGCGGCGAGTTCGCCGTCGCGTACGCATCCATTCGGATAGAGCCGATACGCCATGGCGCTGAGAGTGGTGCGGGGACCTTCAAGGCTTCGCACCTGCTATCCGATGATCCGAAAGGAAGGTCATATCCACTTCCGGGACATCACTCGCATCACCACTCACCTCACTCGCGCCGGCGTGTGAACGGCCGGCGGTGGAAGGAGCATGCATGCGTCCTGATCCAAGGACTCGGCCCAGGTCCGGGTCTCCGCTCGGGCCGCTGCCGCGGCGGCGCGCCTGGCTGAGCGGCGGCGGGCTCGCCTCGGTCGCGCTGGTCCTCACCGGCTTCACGCCCACGGCGGCGGCGGCGGCCTGGGACGACCCGGTGGTCGACGCCCGGCCGGGCGTCGCGGCGAGCGGCCCCATGGCGGGCGGCGGCGACGAGTGCAAGGACCGGCCGCCGCACGGCGACGACCATGGCCAGCCACCGCACGGCGACGACCAGGGGCCGCCGCCCTGGGAGCAGGGCGAGGAGGAGGGCCCGCCGCCGTGGGAGCAAGGGCCGCCGCCGTGGGAGCAGGGACCGCCGCCGTCCGGTCACGAGGGGCCGCAGCCCGGCGGCCTGCAGCAGCTCCTCGACGAGAAGGTCGGCCCGTGGGCCGCGGGCGGCCCGCACGTCCGTGACCTGCGCGACCTGAGCGACTTGCGCGACCTGCGCGGACTGCGCACCCGTGACCTGCGCGACCTGCGCGCGCCGTCGGGCGGCCACGACGACTGCAAGACGGGCCCGACAGGACCGACGGGACCCACAGGACCGACGGGACCCACAGGACCGACGGGACCCACGGGACCGACAGGGCCCACGGGACCGACAGGGCCGACAGGCGCGACGGGAGCCACGGGACCGACCGGGCCCACGGGACCGACCGGGCCGACAGGGCCAACCGGCGCGACGGGAGCCACGGGCGCGACCGGGGCGACTGGTAACACCGGACCGACCGGACCCACCGGCCCCACCGGACCCACCGGACCCACCGGACCCACCGGACCGACCGGACCCACCGGACCGACCGGCCCCACCGGGCCCACCGGACCCACCGGACCCACCGGACCCACCGGACCCACCGGACCCACCGGACCCACCGGACCCACCGGGCCGTGCAATGACGTGGACGCCTACCTGCCCAGCAACAGCAACGAGGTCAAGGCCGTCATCAGCGGCGGGATCACCTACGCCGGCATCCGGCAGATCCGGCCCACCGTGGGCCCGTACACCTGGTACGACCTGACCGACGGCGACCCGAACAACAGCTACCCGACGAACGCCTGTTCCGTCTCGGTCGGCGACCAGGCCAACGGCACCTCCATCGAGGTGCTGACCACGACGGGTCAGGTGTACGAGACGGTGTGCGCCATCGATCCGGACACGGACACGCTGGCGTGCAACGAGGTCTGGACGCTGCTCGCCAGTCCCTCGCCGGGTGACCTGAAGCGGCGGTTCGGCCTGAGCGGTGCCGATCCGAACCACCTGCCGAAGAAACCGAAGGCGAACGCGAAGGCGAACGCGAAGCCGAAGCGCTCCTGACGGCTGCGCGCACGGCCGAGGGGCGGTGCGGTCACCGGTGAACCGGTGGGCGCACCGCCCTTCCCCGGCGGGCGTCGCGGTCTCCCGGCCCGTCCTCCGCGCGCCATCGCACGCAGGAGGGGGTACGGGAAGGACGGGCGTGCGGGCGTATGGGAAGGGCCCCGGAGAGCGAATCCCCAGGGCCCTTCGCCGTACTCACGTACTCCGTTCCCGTTCCCGTTCTCCGGGCGACGGCGGATCAGCTCGCCAGCGCCGCCTCCTTGACCAGCTCCGGCTGGTCCGCGGGCCCCTCCGGCCCCTCCTCGCCGCCGCCCTCCATGTGCTGCTTCGGCTTGGCCGGGAGCGCGAACATCACCAGGAAGATGCCGGCGAGCACGGCCGCCGCCCAGCCGAGCGAGTTCTGGAACGCGTGGGTGAAGGCGGCGCTCGTCTCCGCCGGGGCCATGGCCAGGTGCTTCTCGTCGATCGTGCCGAAGAAGACCACCGACACCAGGCCCAGGCCGAGCGCGTTGCCCATCTGCCCGGTCGTGTTGATCAGACCTGAGGCCGAGCCGGCGTGCTCGCGCGGCACCTCCGAGAGCACCGCGTCCGTCAGCGGAGCCACGATGAGGCCCATGCCCAGGCCCATCACGACCAGCGGCGGGATCATCTGCCAGGGGTGGATGTCCGCGCCGTAGCGGCCGGCCACGAAGAAGTAGAGCAGGATGCCGCCGGCCATCGTCACCGCGCCCGCCTGCAGCACCTTGCGGCCGAAGCGCGGCACCAGCTGCTGCACCGACAGACCCGCCGCCGTGGACACCGCGATCGAGAACGGCACGCCCGTCAGACCGGCCTTCAGCGGGGTCCAGCCGAGCCCGATCTGCATGTAGAGCGTCCAGACCAGGAAGAAGATGCCCATCACGACGCCGAAGGTCAGCTGGACGGCGATGCCGGCCGCGAAGGACTTCACCTTGAACAGCGACAGCTCGACGAGCGGCGAGCCGTCCTTGCGCGCCTTGTACCTCTCGTACGCGACGAGGGCGGCGAACACGACGAGGCTGCCGGCCATCATCAGGTGGCCCCAGAGCGGCCAGCCCAGCTCGCGGCCACGGGTCAGCGGGTAGATCAGCATCAGCAGCGCGACGGTCACCAGGACCACGCCGACCAGGTCGAGGCGGAGCGCCTTCGGGGCCTTGGACTCGGTGATGAAGCGGCGGCCCAGGATGATGGCGGCGACGCCGACCGGCAGGTTGATGAGGAAGATCGGGCGCCACTCCAGGCCCGCGATGTTCCACTGGGTGAGCAGCGCGCCGAGCAGCGGGCCGGAGACCGCGCCCAGGCCGATGATCGCGCCGAACATGCCGAAGACCTTGCCGCGCTCGTGCGCCGGGAAGGTGACGTGCACGATCGACAGGACCTGCGGCACCATCAGCGCCGCCGCCGCGCCCTGGAGGAGGCGGGAGCCGACCAGCATCTCCTGGTTCGCGGCTACGCCGCAGAGCGCGGAAGCGAGCGTGAAGCCGGCCGTGCCCGTGAGAAAGAGGCGCTTGCGGCCGTAGATGTCACCGAGCCGGCCGCCGGTGATCAGACCGGCCGCGAACGCGAGCGCGTAGCCGGCGGTGATCCACTGGATCGCGCCGAAGGAGGCGCCGAGGTCCCGCTCGATGCTGGGGATCGCGATGTTGACGATCGTGGCGTCGACCAGGTCCATGAAGGCGGCGGTCATGACGATGGCGAGGGCTATCCAGCGCCTTCTGTCAGCGGCGTCGGCCGCGTCCGCGGCTTCCGGGGCCGCGACCGGAGCGGAGGGGACGGCGTCGTGTGAACTCATACGAGGAAAGTAGAAGCCATATAGGTCAGCTCATGTCCTAGTTGGGCCACATCCTGGTAAACATGACGGACACACCGGCACGACTCCTGAATCTGCTGTCGCTGCTCCAGACCCCGCGCGAGTGGCCCGGGCGCGAGCTCGCAGAACGGCTCTCGGTCTCGCCGCGCACGATCCGGCGGGACGTCGACCGGCTGCGCGAGCTGGGCTATCCGGTCGAGGCGACCAAGGGCGCGGTGGGTGGCTACCGCCTCGTCGCCGGTACGGCGATGCCGCCGCTCCTCCTCGACGACGAGGAGGCCGTGGCCATCGCGGTCGGACTGCGGGCCGGCGCCGGGCACGCCATCGAGGGCGTCGAGGAGGCCTCCGTACGGGCCCTGGCGAAGCTGGAGCAGGTGCTGCCGTCACGGCTGCGGCACCGCGTCTCCACCCTCCAGAACGCGACGATCCCGCTCACGCGCGGCGACGGCGCCACCGTCACGCCGCAGACCCTGACCACGCTCGCCGGCGCGGTGACCGGGCAGGAGCGGCTGCGGTTCGGCTACCGGGCGGGCGACGGCGCGGAGACGAAGCGGCTCGTGGAGCCGTACCGGCTGGTGTCGACGGGGCGGCGCTGGTACCTCGTCGCCTACGACCTGGGGCGCGAGGACTGGCGCACCTTCCGCGTCGACCGGGTCAGCGACCCCTTCCCGACGGGTGCGCGCTTCTCGCCGCGCGAGCTGCCGGCCGGGGACGCGGCCGCGTACATGACCCGGTCCATGTCCCGCGCCCAGCCCGAGGTGGACCTGGACGTCACCTTCGACGCCCCGGCCGAGTTCGTGGCGGCGCGGCTGCCCGCGCACCTGGCCCCGACGGCCACCGGCCCGGACAGCTGCCGGCTGCGGACCCGTACGACCGACTCGACCGAGTGGCTCGCGGTGCGCTTCGCGATGGTCGACGCGCCGTTCACCATCCACGGCCCGCAGCCGCTGCTCGCGTACGCGGCGGAGCTGGGCGCGCGCCTGGGCGCGGCGACGAGCGGCCAGGACCTCCCTGCCCGGCCGTGATCCCGCCGAACAGGCCCCACGGGCCCGGCCGTGATCCCGCCGACAGGTCCTACGGGCCCGGCCGTGATCCGCCGGACAGGCCCTACGGGCCCTGCGGGCCCCGCCCCCGGGGCCCGCACGCCCTGGTCGTAGGTCGTACCGGGCCGGTGCGGCCGGCCTCAGGCCACCGCGTCGAAGCCGGTGTCGCGCGCCATCTTCTTCAGTTCGAGCAGCGCGTGCTTCTCGATCTGGCGGATGCGCTCGCGCGTGAGGCCGTGCTCCTTGCCGACCTCCGTCAGCGTGCGCTCGCGGCCGTCCTCGATGCCGTAGCGCATGCGGATGATGGAGGCCGTGCGGTGGTCGAGCTTGTCGATGAGGTCGTCGAGCTCCTCGCTGCGCAGCAGGGTGAGGACGGACTGCTCGGGCGAGATCGCGGAGGTGTCCTCCAGGAGGTCGCCGAACTGGGTCTCGCCCTCGTCGTCGACCGACATGTTGAGGGAGACCGGGTCGCGCGCCCAGTCCATGACGTCCGTGATCCGCTCGGGGGTCGAGCCGAGCTCCTCCGCGATCTCGGCGGGCTCCGGGTCGCGGCCGTGCTCGCGGTTGAACTCGCGCTGGACGCGGCGGATCCGGCCGAGCTCCTCCACCAGGTGGACGGGGAGCCGGATGGTGCGGGACTGGTCGGCTATGGAGCGGGTGATGGCCTGGCGGATCCACCACGTGGCGTACGTGGAGAACTTGAAGCCCTTCGCGTAGTCGAACTTCTCGACCGCGCGCACCAGGCCCGCGTTCCCCTCCTGGATCAGGTCGAGCAGGGGCAGCCCGCTGCGCGGGTAGCGCCGGGCCACGGCCACGACGAGCCGCAGGTTGGACTTGATGAAGAGGTCCTTCGCCCGCTCGCCCTCGGCGACCAGCGCCTCCAGCTCCAGGCGGGAGGCTCCGCCCTCGCTTTCCACCTCGCCGTCGAGGATCTGCTGGGCGTAGACGCCCGCCTCGATCGTCTGGGAGAGCTCGACCTCCTTGGCGGCGTCGAGCAGGGGCGTACGCGCGATCTCGTCGAGGTACATGCCGACCAGGTCGCGGTCGGCGATCTCCCCGCCCACGGCGCGAACTGCCCGGCTGCCGCTGCCCGCGGAACTGCTCGCGGCGGACGACGGACGACGGGCGACGGCACGGGTTGCCATGCGTGCTCCCTTGCTGAGTAGGTCGCGACACCCTCTCGGGTGCCCTGCATCCGACGGAAACAACGACTGGAATCAGGACAGAATTCCCACCCGGCACATGGATTTTCGCGATCATGCAGTATCCTGCGCCGCCCGCGCGCTTCCGAGGGCGTGGGCGGCCGGACCCGGGACTCATGGAGCCGCAGGTCAGGCCGGGTGCGGCCGGCGATCAGGAGTCCTTCGCCGAGCTCCGCACGCCCGTCCGCGACCGTCCGCGACCGTCCGTGTGAGACCGCCGTCACATGTGGCCCGTTCCCGCCCTTCACACCGGAGCGGCGGCTTCCTCGGCTCCGCTCCATCCCTGAAGACGCACCCCGCGGCCGCCGGGTTGCCGACCCGCGTGGCCTACCCGAACTGCACCGACCGCTTCGCCAGCCCCATCCAGAACCCGTCGATCACGCTGCGCTCCGCGTCCAGGTCACCGGCCGCGTCCGCCGCGCCCATCGTGACGAAGAGCGGGGCGAAGTGTTCGGTGCGCGGGTGGGCGAGGCGGCCGGCCGGGGACTTGCGCTCGAAGTCGAGGAGGGCGTCGACGTCACGGGCGGCGAGCGCCTCGTGCCCCCACGCGTCGAACTCGGCCGACCAGCCCGGCACGCCGCCGCCGGTGTGCCGCAGGGCGGCCAGGTTGTGGGTGAAGAAGCCGCTGCCGACGATCAGCACACCCTCGTCGCGCAGCGGGGCGAGCCTGCGGCCGATGTCCATGAGGCGGCGCGGGTCGAGGGTGGGCATCGAGATCTGGAGGACGGGGATGTCGGCGCCGGGGTACATCTCGACGAGCGGCACGTACGCGCCGTGGTCGAGCCCGCGGTCCGGGATGTCCTGGACGGGCGTACCGGGCGCGCGGAGCAGCTTGCGCACGGACTCGGCGAGCTCGGGTGCGCCGGGTGCCGCGTACCGGACCCGGTAGTAGTGCTCGGGGAAGCCCCAGAAGTCGTAGACGAGCGGCACGGTCTCGGTCGCGCCGAGAGCGAGCGGGGCCTCCTCCCAGTGCGCGGAGACCATGAGGATCGCCTTGGGCCGGGGCAGGCCGGCGGACCAGGCGGCGAGCTCGCCCGGCCAGACCGGGTCGTCGGCGAGCGGCGGGGCGCCGTGCGACAGGTAGAGGGCCGGCATTCGTTCAAGCGTGGCGTCGTCCATGGCGTCCGCCTCCTTCAGCGCGAGTCTGGCGTTGCTTCCTTGGAGCCCCTGGACTTCCTTGGGGCTCCCGAGATTCCTTGAAGTTTCAAGCTCCAAGCTCGCGCCCAGCTTAGACCGGATCTAGTTCAACTTTCAAGGATTGGTCGTACCATGGCTTCATGACCGAACCCCGCTGGCTCAGCGACGAGGAGCAGCGCACCTGGCGCGCCTACCTCCACGCCACCACCCTCCTGGAGGACCATCTCGACCGCCAGTTGCAGCGTGACGCCGGGATGCCCCACATCTACTACGGGCTGCTCGTCCAGCTCTCCCAGGCGCCGCGCCGCCGGATGCGCATGACCGAGCTGGCCAAGGACGCCAAGATCACCCGCTCGCGACTCTCGCACGCCGTCGCCCGCCTGGAGAAGAGCGGCTGGGTCTCGCGCGAGGAGTGCCCCTCCGACAAGCGCGGGCAGTTCGCCACGCTGACGGACGAGGGGTACGAGGTGCTGCGCCGCACCGCGCCCGGCCACGTCGGCGCCGTACGGCAGGCGCTCTTCGACCGGCTCACCCCTGAGCAGGTGGAGCAGCTCGGCGCGATCATGCGGACGGTCTCCGAGGGACTTCAGCCCACGGACCCGAACGCGGATCTGCCCTGGCTCCGCTGAGCGAGAACGCCGAGCGGAACCAGGGCAGAGGGGCGCCGGAAGAGGTGCAGAGGTGAAGCGGTGGGGCCGGGGCTCAGTGTGCGATGACCGGGATCTTCACCTCGTCCTCCACGGGTGAACCGGAGCGCGCCACGACGCCGCCGCCCGGCTTCCCGGTGGTGATGAAGGTCAGCGCGATGGTCGCGGAGACGACCAGGATGCCGACCGCCCACCAGATGGCGGCCGAGTAGCCCTCGACCATGCCCTGGAGCTGCAGCAGCTTCTGCGCCGACGGGGTGCTCGCGCCGGCCACGTGGTCCGCTTTGTACGCGGTGGTCGCGGAGGCGGCGATGGTGTTCAGCAGGGCCGTACCGATGGCGCCGCCGACCTGCTGCGAGGTGTTGACCATCGCGGAGGCCACACCGGCGTCCCGCGGATCCACGCCGAGCGTCGCCAGGGACATCGCCGGCATGAACGCCGTACCCATGCCGAGGCCGAGCAGCAGCTGCGCCGGCAGGATCAGCCCGGCGTACGACGAACCGATCTCCAGCTGCGTCAGCAGCAGCATGCCGGTCGCGGCGGTCAGGAAGCCCGGCCCCATCAGCCAGCGCGGCGGGACCCGGGTCATCAGCCGCGTACCGATCTGCGTGGAACCGGTGATCATGCCCGCGATCATCGGCAGGAACGCGAAGCCCGTCTTGACCGGCGAGTACCCCTTCACGACCTGGAGGTAGTAGGTCAGGAACAGGAACAGGCCGAACATCGCGATGACCGCGAGACCGAGGGACAGGTACACACCGCCGCGGTTGCGGTCGGTGACGACGCGCAGCGGCAGCAGCGGCGACTTCACCCGCGCCTCGACGAGGGCGAAGGTCGCGAGCAGCAGGACCGAGGCGACGAACAGGCCGATGGTCACCGGGGCCGTCCAGCCGTCGGACTCGGCGCGCGTGAAGCCGTAGACCAGGGACACCAGACCGAGGGTGGACAGCACCACACCCGGCAGGTCGAGCGCGGAGCGGTTGCGGCCGCCGGCCGGCTCGCGGATCACGAAGAAGGCACCGGCCGCCGCGACGATCGCGAACGGGATGTTGACGAAGAACGTCCAGCGCCAGTTCAGGTACTCGGTGAGGAAGCCGCCGAGGATCAGACCCACCGCGCCACCGCCACCGGCGATCGCACCGTAGATGCCGAACGCCTTGGCACGCTCCTTGGCGTCCGTGAACATCACCGCGAGCAGCGACAGCGCCGACGGCGCGAGCAGCGCGCCGAACGCACCCTGCAGCGCACGGGCGCCGAGCATCATCGCCTCGCCGGTCGCGGCGCCACCGAGGGCGGAAGCCGCGGCGAAGCCGATCAGACCGACCACGAAGGTGCGCTTACGGCCCCACAGGTCGGCGACCCGGCCACCGAAGAGCAGCAGACCGCCGAAGGCGAGCGCGTAGGCCGTGATGACCCACTGCCGGTTGCCGTCGGATATCCCGAGGTCGTGCTGGGCGGAGGGCAGCGCGATGTTCACGATCGTCGCGTCGAGCACGACCATCAGCTGGGCGAGGGCGATGAAGAGCAGAGCTCTCCAGCGGCTGGGGTCGGCCTGGGTCTGGGCGATTTTTGACATGGGGGTAGCCACCTCTTGGCGCAGAACGGTGAAAAAGGACTTAAGTCAGGGGGGAGGGACGGAGGAACGGGGGGAGGGAGGAGCGGCGGGAAAGGGAGGAGGGAGGGGAGGGAAAAGGAAAGGGAAGTCAGGGAGTTACGAGGCGGGGGCCGGCCGGCGTCAGCGGCCGGCCGTCAGCCGCGGGCGGCGCAGCTGTTCCTCAGGTCCTCCAGGGTCGCGGCGGCGCCGGGGAGTTCGGAGCGCACGGGCGCCTCCAGACCGTCCAGGAACACCTGCAGGTGGCGGTGGACGAACCGGTCCATGTTCAGACAGGCCGTGCCGGGCAGCGGCCGGGTCAGCTGGGAGACCGCCACCATCAGGTCACCGACGCCCACGTCGGCCCGGAGCCGGCCGGCCTCCTGCGCCCGGTCGACGAGGCCCTGTACGACCTCCTCCAGGTGGGTGCGCTCGGCCACGAGGTCCGGGTGGTCCTTGTCGAAGGCGCCGTCGAGCATCGGACACAGGGCGCCGACCCGCTCGTCGGCGGCGGCATGCGTGAAGCGGCGGAGGGCGGCGAAGGTGTCGCTCTCCTCCTCCGCCGCCTCCCGGGCCCGCTCGGCTATCCGTGCCATGGAGGAGACGACGACCTCGCGGACGAGGTCGGAGCGCTCGGGGAAGTTGCGGTACAGCGTGGCGTTCCCGACGCCGGCGCGGCGGGCTATCTCGTCGAGCGGCACCTGGGCGCCGAACTCGACGAACATCTCGCGCGCCGCCGTCACGATCCGCTCGCGGTTGCGCAGCGCGTCCGCGCGGGGGCGGGGGACGCGACGCGCGGGCGCGGCGTCGGCCGTGGCATGCCCGCCGGTGACCGCGGCGCGAATGGTGTCAGCCGCGCCGGCGGAGCCAGCCGTGCCAGCGGAGCCACCGGTGTCAGCCGTGCCAGCGGTGGCAGCCGCGCCAGCGGAGCCAGCCGTGTCAGCCGTGTCAGCCGTGTCAGCCGTGCTGATGCTCACTGCGGTACCTCTCCCGAGTGATCCGGGGACCGAGTCCCCACTTCGTCGAACACAGGCATAAACGGGGAACGGATCCCCGGTTATTTCCGCGCCCGCTTGTGACCTGAGTCACATCCCCCGGTCGGCCCACCCGACGCGCGCGCCCCGACCGCCCGCCAGAGGCTGATCGCACTGACGGAGCTGACTGACAGAGCTGACTGACAGAGCTGTCGGAGCTGACGGAGCCGACGGAGCTCGGAGAGGCGACCGCATGCAGGAGACGCCCCGGCGGATACGCAGACCCATCGCCCTGGCCGCGTCGGCCGTCCTCGCGATCGCCGCGCTGGCAACGGCCAGCACGACCCTCCCCGGCCCGGCCCCCGCCTCCGCGGGCCCCGTGGCCAGCGGGCCCCGGAAGGCGCCGCTGGAGCCGTGCCGGATCGCCACGACGATGGGTGTGCAGATGTCGGAGGGAGTCCCCACCACCCCTGGGTACGCCCGCTCCACCGGCCTGATCAAGGCGCTCAACCTGATGATCGACTTCCCGGACACGCCCGGGCAGGGCACGGCCATGAGCCGCTTCCGCGAGTTCTTCCCGCGGACGTCCGACTGGTTCCGCGTCAGCTCGTACGGCCGCCTCCAGTACCGCCCCGAGACCCCGATACCCGACTGGCTGCGGATGCCACGCCCCTTCTCCTCGTACGGCGTCGAGCGCGGCTCACCGTACGAACCGGGCTACCGCAAGCTCGTCGAGGACATCGTGAAGGCCGCCGACGCGCGCGTGGACTTCAGCGCGTACGACCTGGTCAACGTCCTCGTCACCCCGAACGCCGGCCCCTCCGCGCTCGACACCGTCCTGTCCGTGACCTTCTCCGGCAACGACGACGCGCCCTACGCGGACGGCGTGCCGCTCTCCAACACGTCCTTCGTCTACAGCCGCCAGGACGACGGCTCGGGCAGCTACGCCGACACCGGCTACCGGGTGCTGCCGCACGAGAACGGTCATGTCTTCGGACTCCCCGACCTCTACACCTCGGACGGCGGCGGCACGGTCGGGCACTGGGACATCATGTCCGAGGACTGGGGGGCCAACAACGACCTGCTCGGCTGGCACAAGTGGAAGCTCGGCTGGCTCGACGACGACCAGGTCGGCTGCGCCTCCCGGCCCGGCGACTTCGAGTACACGCTGACCCCGCTGGCCGTCACCGGCGGCCCCAAGCTCGCCTTCGTCCCGTTCTCCGGCACCTCCGGCTACGCCGTCGAGGTCCGCACCCGCGAGGGCAACGACGAGGCCGTCTGCAAGCCCGGCGTCCTCGTCTACCGCGTCGACACGGACGTCGACACCGGGCACGGCCCGATCACCGTGACCGACAGCGACCACGAGAGCGGCGGCTGCACCCGGCGCCCCAACGTCCAGGCGGAGCTGTCGGACGCCCCGTACGCGCCCGGCGAGTCCTTCACCGACCGGGCCAACGGCATCCGGATCACCGTCCTCGACGAGGACCCGGCGACGGGCGGCTACCGCGTCCGCGTGTCCCGGAGCTGACCGCCGACACCGTCCTGCAGCTGACCGCCGACACCGTCCCGGAGCCGGCCGCCGACACCGTCCCGGAGCCGGCCGCCGACACTGCCGCCCACACCGTCCCGGAGCTCGCGCTTGAGGACCTTCCCGCCCGCGTTGCGGGGCAGCGCCGTCTCCCGTATGACGACATGCGCGGGCACCTTGAACGCTGCGAGCCGCGTCCCCACGTACTCCCGCAGCAGCTCAGCGGCTCCGACCGTCGCGCCGGCCCCCGCCCCGGCTCCCGCGCCCGCCGTCGCGCCCGCCGTCGCGCCCGCCGTCGCGCCCTCGCGGAGCCGGACCACGGCGGCGACCTCCTCGCCGAGGACGGGATGCGGGACGCCGAGGACGGCGGCCTCGACGACGTCCGGGTGGTCCTGGAGCACGCCCTCGACCTCGACGCAGTACACGTTCTCGCCGCCCCGGATCACCATGTCCTTGAGCCGGTCGACGATCGTCACCAGGCCGCCGTCGCCGATGCGCGCCAGGTCGCCCGTACGGAACCAGCCGTCCGCGGTGAACGCCTCGCGGGTGGCGGCCTCGTCGCGCCAGTAGCCGCGTACGAGTGCCTGACCGCGCAGCCACAGTTCGCCGACGCCGTCCGCGTCCGGCCGCTCAACTCGTACCTCGGTGGCGGGCGTGGGCCGGCCCACACTGCCGGGGTGGGCGCGGTACTCGGCGCCGAAGTTCGCGAGGACACCGCCGCAGGTCTCGGTGAGGCCGTAGCCGTTGCGCGGCTCGATCCGCTCCCCGTACGCGGCGGCGATCCGCGCGGCGAGCCCGGGCGGGGCCGCCGCTCCCCCGGTGTTGAACATCGTGACCGACTCCAGCGGGTCGCCGGTGCGTTCGGCGAGGTCGAGCAGCTGGAGCGCGGTGGTGGGGACGCCCGCGTAGTGGGTGACGCGATGGGTCCGGATCAGCTCCAGGGCCTTCGCCGGGTCCCACTTGCGCATCAGGACGAGGGTGCCGCCGGCCGCCATGACCGAGTAGAAGGAGGTGAAGGCGGCGACGTGGAAGAAGGGGTACGTGCTGAGCGAGACCGGTACGGGCCCGGCGCCCGGCCGCGCCCCGCGACGGAGGGCGGAGGCGGCGGCGAAGTAGCCGGGGTTCATGGCCGCGCCCGCCTGCGCGAGGTGGGTGGCGACGGCGCCCTTGGGGCGGCCGGTGGTGCCGGAGGTGTAGATGATCGTGGCGTCGTGTTCGGGCAGCACGTCGACGGGCGGCGGCCCGAGAAGCGGGTCGGTGTCGGGGACGTACGCCTCGAAGCCCTCGACCCGCTCCCCGCCCTCGCCGTGGAAGACGATGCCGGGTACGGCGTGGGCGCGGGCCCAGGCGGCGACGCGCGGCACCCGCTCGCCGTCCACGAGCAGCACGCGGGGCGCGCAGTCGTCGAGCGCGTACGCGAACTCCTCCGCGGTCCACCAGGCGTTGAGCGGTACGGCGACGAGGCCGGCGAGCTGCGCGGCCCAGAAGGCGGTCTGCCACTCGGGGTGGTTGCGCATCGCGACGACGACCCGGTCGCCGGGGCGCAGCCCGTACGCGCCGACGAGCCGGCGGGCGAGGCCGCAGGCGGCGTCGAAGAAGGCGCGGTAGCTCGTCGTCCGCCCGTCCTCCGCGACGAGGAAGGGCCGGTCGCCGAAGGCCCAGGTGGCCTCGACGAACTCGCGCAGGGTGCGGGGGCCGGAGGCGTAGACGCCGTACTCGTCGACGGCGAAGGGCGCGCCGGGGCCGGACAGGAGGGTGTGGGGGTCGGGGTGAGGGTGGGGGTGGTCGGGCGACCGCCGGTGAGGGGCGGCGGGGGTGGGCGGGGCGGCCGGCCGGTCCTGGTCGGTCGACTGTCGGCCGGTGTGCGACTCGTCCACGGTTGCTCCCGCCTCTTGCCCGTCTCCGTCGCCCGTACGCTACCCAGCGCCCGGCAGCACACGTCAGGAGAGGTCCGCGGAGCCGCCGTCGCTCCCGCTCTCGCCCCCTATCTCGTCTCCGCCTTCGCCCCCATCCCCATCCCCGTCCCCATACCCGTACCCGTCCCCGTTCCCGAGGCCACGAAGAGCCCCGCCCGGGCCGCGCCGACCACCCGGGGCAGCAGGAACGTCCAGAACCGGGTGAGCGGGGCCCGTTCCAGCCAGCTCGGGTCCTGATGCCCGAGGGCCGCGTGGCCGGCGGCGACCGCGACCACCGTCGCCGCCACCTCCTCGGCCGTCACGTCGGGCGCGAGCAGGCCCTCGCGCTCGGCCCGTGCCACGACGGACCCGACCCACTCGCACCACAGTCGCCGTAAGTCCGTCGCCGCCGCTTCCGCCGGCGGTTCCGTCGCCGCTTCCGCCGGCGCCGGTTCCGCCGCCGCAGCTTCCGTCGCCGGCCGGCCGTGTCCACCGTTCGCGGAGGCGAGGGCGAAACCGGCGCGGAGGACGGCGTCGGATCGGAGCCCCTGGACGAGTTCGTGGCTGGCGTCGATGAGGGTCTGCAGCGGGAGCGCCTCGCGCTCCCGGATGATCCGTACGAGCCGCTCGCCGGCCGCGGCGACGACGGCGTCGGCCAGCTCCGCCTTGCTGGGGAAATGGAAGTGCAGGGCGCCGCTGCTGACCCCGGCACGGGCGCTGATGGTCGCGAGCGAGGCGACCTCGAAGCCGTCCCGGTCGAAGAGCGCGGCCGCCGACTCGACGAGGGCGTTGCGCGTCCGAATCGCCCGCTCCTGCTTGGCCAAGGGACCTCCGTACGCAGCGCCAACCGTCACTTTGCCAGCACTTTAACAAACCGGCCCAGCGGTATTTCGCGTTACGGAAAAGACCTCGCCCGCCATACGGTCACGGCGGAGCCTCGGGAGCGACCCCAACACCCCGAGAACGCAACAAAGTTCAGGAGCGAACCACCTCTCGACCGGCGCCTCTCATGATGGCCAAAAGTGAGCCGTGAGCTGTGAGCTGTAGGGGACCTGGCGCGAGGTCAACTCACCGCGCCGGAAGGGCTCGCAGCCCCGCCGCGCGCCTGGAGCGCCTCCCCGTAGGCGCGCTCGGCGCGCGAGGGTGAGAAGTCGAGGCGGACGAGTACGCCGGGGACGGTGATGGCACTGACGATGGTGCGCATGAGGTCGGAGACCCGCTCCACCATGTCCGCGTGCTTGGTCATGATCTTGGAGAGGACCTGCACGCCGGTGAAACTGCCCGTGAAGAGGCTGGCGGTGGCGGGGATGTCCACGTGCGGCAGCAACTCGCCGGCCGCCTTCGCCTTGGTCAGGATGTCGACGTTGTGGTCGATCCAGCCCTGCATCGGGACGCGGCGGTCGAGGCCGTCGAGCGGGGAGCCCTGGTCGACGGTGAGGCGGACGCTGCCGCGCACCATGGGGTCGGCGATGTGCAGGAGATGGGCGAGGACGAGGGCCTCGTCGGTGAGCGTCTGGAGGAAGAGCTCACGCTGCGGCACGGGAGGCAGGGCCGCGACCTGACCGGCGAGGACCTCCTGGGCGAGCTCCTCCTTGGAGGAGAAGTGGAAGTAGAGGGCCCCCTTGGTGACCCCGCACCTCTTCAGCACTTCGGAGATCGTCGCGGCCTCGTAGCCGACCTCGTCGAACAGTTCGGCCGCCGCGAGCACGATCTTCTGGCGTGTGCGGATGGCGCGTTCTTGCTGTGCCACTACATCCTCCGTACCTCACGGTGCGAAGTAGACCGTAAGGCTGGCGTTTCCAACCGGATGCTTCACGCGTCCACAATTCGAGAATAAAACCACCCAACCGGTTCGACAAGGAAGCGGAAACAAAACCGGTTGGTCCGTATCGTAAACGTTCCCGTGTGGCAGGTCACCAGCCTCCTTGCGGAGCCGCGCAGTTAGCCTTCCGCCGGCTCGGCGATGCGCCGGAGCAGGGCCACGGCCCCCGCTCGTACGTCCGCGGGGAAGAACCGCGCGTCGACCTCCTCCACGACGGCGATCGCCCGCGGCGCCAGCTCCGCCCCCGCCGCCGTCACGCGCAGCCGCTTGGCCCGGGTGTCCGCCGGGTCGACCTCCCGCTCGACGAGCCCCTTGGCCTCCAGCGCCTTCAGCACCTGCGACGTCATCTTCACGTCCGTCCCGGCCTGCCGGGCCAGCGCCTGCTGCTGCGGCCGCTCGCCGCGCCCGTTGAGCCACCAGGCACAGGCGAGCAGCACGAACTGCACATGCGTCAGCCCCAGCGGCGCGAGCGCGGCCCCGATGTCCCGCTGCCAGCGCAGCGTGGCGTGCCAGAGCAGGAACCCGGGGCTCTCCTCCGGTTCGAGCGCCGCCATCAGCGCTCCGCCACCTTCGCCAGCGCGGCCTTCACCAGCGCGGCCATCGTCTCGGGCCAGTCCCCGGTCACCGCGGGCCCCACCTGCGGCCCGAACTCGCCCACGCCGTCCCCGGTGATCTCCATCCGGTACGTGACCCGCGTCCGCGCCCGCTCGCCCGCCTCGACCCGGTGCATCGTCCGCAACACCAGCCCCCCGAACCGCGCCTCGTCCACGAACCGCTCCCCGGCCACCGCCTCGGTGACCACCAGCTCGACCGCCTCCTCTGTCCCCGGATTCATCACGATCCCGGCCCCCTCACCGAAGGGCCGGTCGATCGCGATGCCCTTGATGTCGGCGTTCCACTCCCCCCAGTTCTCCACATCGGCCCACAGCTCCCAGACGGCCTGCCCGGTCGCCTCGGTCTCGACACTGTGCTCGTACGCCCACATAGCGATCCCCGTTCCCCTCGTACCGAAGTTACCCTACGCGCAGACTATCTTCGCGCAGACCATCTGTCGAGACCTTCCCCCACTTCCTCCCGAACTCCCCGACTCCCCGGCCCCGCCCGGCCCACCCGCTACACTGTCGAGCGTTGTATCCCGCCTTCGTAGCTCAGGGGATAGAGCACCGCTCTCCTAAAGCGGGTGTCGCAGGTTCGAATCCTGCCGGGGGCACCAAGCGCATGGCTCTGACCTGGGCTCCTCCCTGGAGCGGGGTCCCACTCGGCCTCGGACGACCCGTCCGGGGCCGTTTTCATGCCTTCGCCGGCGAGCGTCGCCCGCGCCCGACGCAGTGGATCGCCACCCCGTTCGAACCGCCGGCCTGTGATGGCGCCTGTCGGCGGGTCGGTCTCGGCAGGGCCACCCGAGAGGCCGACCTGTTTTCGAGGCGGGGGTCGTGGGATCTCGCCTATCCCGCAGGAGGAATTCCGCACTCCGGATCAATACCCCAGATATGAACAATGAGGACAATCGGCGCCTTTCTTCGGCACCGAGGCCTTGAGAGCGGGGCGGCCCATTCCATTTTCGCTGCCCAGAGTGAGGTATTCCGCGCCCCTCGATCGCCGCGAGTCACGCACGTATCACATGGTGCGCACCCGGCACGTCGGAATGGGAACTGTTGACGCACGGCGGCGTTCGCACCGGCGATATTCATAACTGTCGTTGTCTCATTCGATCAGCCTCAGTTACGTTCAACGCGGCAATTAGCCTCCGACGAAAGGAAAGTTATGTTCGCGCGAAAGACCGTGGCTTCTGCGTTAGCGTCCGTGGCCGTGGCCGGCGCCGGAGTTCTGGTCATGACGGCGCCCGCGCAGGCCGCTGTTCCGGGCACGGAGCAGTTCAAGAACGTCGCCACCGGATTCTGCCTGGACAGCAACGCCGCCCAGGCCGTCTACACGCACGACTGCAACACCGGCGCCTACCAGAAGTGGACGGTCTCGTCCGTCAGTGGGGGCTACACCGTGAAGAACCAGGCCACCGGGTTCTGCCTCGACAGCAACGCCGCCCAGGCCGTCTACACCCTCTCCTGCAACGGCGGCAGTTACCAGAAGTGGACCATCAGCTACAACGGTTCCGGCTACGTGCTGAGGAACGTCGCCACCGGCTACGTGCTCGACAGCAACGCCGCCCAGCAGGTCTACACGCACTCCTACAACGGGGGCAACTACCAGAAGTGGAGCTGACCTTCACGCTGTGAGTGTGAGCAAGACCGAGGCCCGCCCTGTCGCAGAGGGCGGGCCTCGGCCCGTTCAAGGCAACGGCTCATGACGGTTGCGGATGTCGGTCGCTCAGGAACGCGCCGGGTCCGCGGGGCTCCGCAGGACGATCATTCCGCCCTCGTCGTAGACGCTGCGCCAGCCATTCTCCTCGGCCTGCCGGATGACGGCAACGACCCCGCCGGAGGGAAAGGAATCGCTGGTGTCGGCCACGATCCAGGTGATGCCCTTGTGCCTGGTCAGCACACCATCGGCGACAAGGTGCACGGTCGCCCGGTCGCTGAGGTGCGGGGCGAGACTGTTGCTCGCGGCCACCCGTGCGCCTGAGGGGACCAGGCCGATCGCCGTCCGGGCCGCCGTCTGGCGGTCGCCGTCCCGCCAGAACCCCGGGGTGACCAGGTCGCGAAGCGGCTGCGCCGGGAGCAACGCCACGGCGACCGCCAACGGGACGAGTACCGGCAGGCGCGCTCCCCTCCGTAGGACGTCGACGAGGGCGATGAAGGCGATGGGCATGAGAACGGCGGAGTAGTGCAGCTCCGTCCCCCAGTACGCGGGGTTCGACGAGAAGAGGCGCCATGCCAGGGTCGGCAACAAGAGCAGGGCGAAAGGGCTGCGGAGCGCCAGGCCCGCGGTGACCGCGAGAAGCGCGGCGAGGGTGAGGGTCTTCACCGGCCAGCCGTCCAGCATCCCGTACGCCTGCGGCTGGCTCAGATAGCCGTACCGGCCGTCAGGGGCGAGGGCGGGAATCACCACCAGGACGGTCAACGCCGTACCGACGATCGCCGTTGCGCCCAGCAGAAGGCCGGCCCGGCGATGATGGCGGACGATCAGGAGGGCGAAGACGGCGGTCGTGGCACCCAGGTCTTCCTTGACCAGGAGGAGGGCGGCTGCCCACCAGGCGGCGGCAACCCACCTCCCGTCGAGGTAGGAGCGGCCGGCGAACGCCAAGAGCGGCACCGCGAAGGCGACTTCATGGAAGTCGAACGCGACCAGCTGCTGAAGTCCCCAGGAGAAGCCATAGGCCAGGCCCAGCGACGGAGCAGCCCAGCGGTGTCGCAGATGGAGCCGGGCCGCGCGGGTGATCACGTACGTGGAGCCCGCCACGAGTGCCGCTTGCGCGATGAGCAGCGTCTCCACGTGGGGCGCGACCAGATAGAGGGGGGCGAGGAGGGCGAGCACGGGGTGGAAGTGGTCGCCGAGGAGCGGATACGCGTCGCCCGTGAAGCCAGGGGGAGCGGTGGCCGTCCGGATCTCGGAGGCCGGCCATCCGCCCTCCGCGTAGGAGCGCACCGCCTGGTCGAAGATTCCCAGGTCGTAGCCGGTCGTGCCGAACCGGCCGTGCTCACGGAGGGCATAGGCCGCGTAGACGAGAAACACCGCCAGGGCCAGAACAGCCGGCAGCGACCGCGACCCCGCGGAATGTGGCCGCTGGATCCTGCGGGGATCGCTCGGCGGACGGGGCAGGACACGTGCGGTGGTCGACAGCATGGGCCAGATGGTGCGGGGCGTGCGCTGAGGATGGGCTGAAGAAGGCTGAGGATTTCCTCAGCTCCGGTTGCCCGGCGCGCGACATACTGAGGCCGTGCGAGTGCTGGTGATCGAGGACGAAGAGCGGCTGGCGGCCTCTCTGCAGCGTGGCCTGTCGGCGATCGGTTACGCCGTGGACGTGGCCCACGACGGCGTCACGGGACTGCACATGGCACGGGAGTTCCCGTACAGCGCGGTGCTGCTGGACATCATGCTTCCCGGACTCAACGGCTACCAGGTGTGTTCACGGCTCCGCGCCGAGAAGAACGACGTGCCCGTGCTCATGCTGACGGCGAAGTCGGGCGAGTACGACGAGGCCGAGGGGCTGGACACGGGCGCCGACGACTATCTGGCCAAACCCTTCTCGTACGTGGTTCTTGAGGCGCGGCTCCGCGCTCTGCTCCGTCGCGGCGGCTCTCGAACCCCGACAATTCTCGAATCAGGCGATCTCTGGCTGGATCCCGCCCGACGGGCATGCGGCCGAAAACAGACGCCGATCTCCTTGACCCCGAAAGAATTCGGCGTACTGGAAAGCCTGCTGCGGCACAGTGGTGAAGTAGTGACCAAGCGCGATCTACTGGAAGAGGTGTGGTCCGCGGATTTCTTGGGCGACCCGAACATCGTGCAGGTCTACATCAGCGCGGTCCGGCGGAAAATAGATGTGCCCTTCGGAACCGAGTCCATCGAAACGGTCAGAGGAGGGGGCTATCGCATCCGTGATACGAGCAGCGACTGACTTCGGCACCCGGCCGCCGCGCCCCGCCTGGGTCACGGCCCTCACGTCGGCCCTCGGGGTCGTTCTGGCGGTCGCATGGCTCCAATACGCCGACCACCTGGCCGGACCACTCGCGCCCGCGGGGCCCGAGCGTTTCGCCACCGATCGCATCGGACCGCAGATCGAGCTGCTGAGCCGGCCGGGCCTGCTCCTCGGTACGGCCGGCGTGGCACTGGCGTGCTGGTTCTCCGCCAGGGGCCACACCGCAGCGGTACGCGCCCGCACGTCGGCAGCCGCCGCCGGCTCGGTGTCGGTGCTCTACTTCACCCAGGTGCAGTGGGTCGAGCACTACAACTCCGTCCTCCCCTTCGACACTGCGGACGCCGCACTCTCGTGGGGACCCCTCTTCATCGCACCGGCGACCGGGCTCCTCACCGGCATGGCCGCGTGGACCGCCCTGGGCAACGGCGCACCGCGCATCCCGTTCCGGAGCCGTCTCGTCCTCACAGCCGCGGTCACCAGCGCGGCGCTGCTGCTCCTCGCGGTCCATCTGCTGCGTCAGGTGCAGTACGAGTGGGGCAACATCGACACCGTCTACTGGGTGGCGCTGTCCACCGGCGCCCCAGCCGTCGGCATGCTCACCGGGTTGCTCACCCATGTCACCGCGAGTCGCTCCCTCCGACCGGTCGAGGCGATCCGTCAGCAGCTGGCCCACATCACCAGCCACTCCCTGGACCAGCGCGTCCCCGTCCCGGAGACGGACGACGCCATCGCCAGGCTGGCGTGCACGACGAACGACACCCTCGACCGACTGGAGCAGGCGTCCACCCGGCAACAGCAGTTCGTCGCGGATGCCGCCCATGAGCTCCGCAGTCCGCTGGCCGCCATGCGTGCGCAACTCGAGTCAGCCCTTCGGCACCCGGAAGGCGTCGACTGGCCGTCCGTCGTGCGCGAGTCGGTGGCGGACGTCGTTCGCCTGCAGGCTCTGGCCAATGATCTGCTTCTGCTCGCGCGCATGGACGGCTCTCCGCGTGCTGCGCCGGCAGCGGAGGAGGTCGACCTCTCCCCGCTCGCGGAAGATCTGGTCCGGGAGCACCAACACCTGCCCACGGCCCGAGGGCTGACCCTGACGTGCGACGTTCCCGCCCACGCGACGGTCCGCGGAAACGCCGTGCAACTGGAGCGCCTGCTGCGCAACCTGCTCGGCAACGCCTGCCGCCATGCTCGCCACCGCGTCACCGTCCGCTCATCGGTCGAGGCGGGGACGATCGTCACCGAGGTCATCGACGACGGGCCCGGCATCCCGCCCGCCGACAGGGAGAAGGTGTTCGAGCGCTTCACCCGACTCGACGAGGCACGCGCGCGCTCCGACGGCGGTGCCGGCCTGGGCCTGCCCATCGCCCGGGAGATCGCCACTCGGCACGGAGGAACGCTCGTGGTCGCGGACAGCGCCGAGGGAGCCCGACTCGTCGTCCGCTTCCCCCTGAGCAGCGAGACCGAAGCTCCGCCGCCTGCTCCTCCGCCTGCTCCTCCGCCTGCTCCCACGCCCGCGCGGGCTTGATCTAGAGCGCACTCCAACGTCTAGCGTCGCGCTGTCGAACGGCAGACCGATCAGGCAGGGGAGAACATGGGCGTGTGGTTTGTCACCGGGGCGGCGCGGGGGCTCGGGGCCGCGGTCACTCGGGAGGCGTTGGGGCGGGGGCATCGTGTGATCGCTACGGCCCGGGACGTGGCGGCGGTGCTGCGGGCCTATCCGGAGCGGCCGGCGGGGCTGTTGGCGCTGCGGGCGGATGTGACCGAGGCCGGGGAGCTGGCCGGCGCGGTGGAGGCCGGAGTCGCGGAGTTCGGGCGGATCGACGTGGTGGTCTGCAATGCCGGATACGGGCTCGTGGGCGCGGTGGAGGAGACGTCCGACAAGGCGGTGCGGGAGCTGTTCGACGTCAACGTGTTCGGGGTGCTGAACACCTTGCGGGCGACGCTGCCGACCTTGCGGGCGCAGCGGTCCGGGCACGTGCTGAACATCGGCTCCGTCGGCGGGTTCGCCACCGCGCCGGCGGTCGGGCTTTACGGGGCGTCGAAGTTCGCCGTCGAGGGGATCTCCGAGGCGCTGCACGCCGAGCTGGCCCCGCTGGGGATCCGCGTCACGATCGTCGAGCCGGGGGGCTTCCGTACCGATTTCCTGAACGGCTCCAGCATCCGGATCGAGCCGGCCTCCATCGGTGACTACGCCGCCGGCGCCGGGCCGGTGCGCGAGGCGCTGGCGCAGGTCGACGGGCGTCAGCCGGGCGATCCGGTGAAGGCCGCCAGGGCGATCGTCGACGTCACCGAGGCCGCCGAGCCGCCGCTGCGGCTGCAGTTGGGCGCGGACGCCGTCGAGCGCGTCGAGGCGAAGCTGGATCTGGTCCGGCGGGAACTCGACCGGTGGCGGCAGGTCGCCCTCTCCACCGACCTCGCGTAGCGGTCAGCGCAGTTCTTCCGGGCAGGCCGTGCCGCGCGGGAACAGTTTGTACGGGGCGCCCAGGCGGTACGTGCCCGGCTTCGGGGCCAGCAGTTCGGTCCACTCGTCGCCGTCCGCGTCCGGAGCCGACTTCAGCAGACAGCCCTGCTCGTTGGCGAAGACCCTGGGCGGCTCCTTGCCGGAGTCGGTGGCGGACTCGCGGGCCTTCTTCGACGCCTCCGTCTCCTGCGGGGGTTCGATCTTGGCGCCGTCGGCGTCGAGGAGCGCGAGCCACGGGGAGTAGGGGACGCGGATGCGGACGCGGCCGGGGGCGTCGAGGTGGAGGACGACCTCGTTGGCACCGGCGCGTTCGACGCGGGCGGGCGGGTCGGCGAGGGGCATCGGGTCGGTGACCTCGTAGAGCCGCCAGTTGTCGTCGGACCAGACCTGCCTGAGGTACGGCAGGCCGTCGTCGACCAGCTCGGCCTCGTGCTCGGCCCCCGAGTCCGGGGCGCCGGTCGGGAGGACGACGTAATGGACGGCCCAGCGGTCGAGCCAGTCGTGGTAGTTGGCGGCGTTGAGGGTGTCGTCGTAGAAGAGCGGGTTGCGCTCTATGTCGGCCTGCCGGTTCCAGCCGCGGGCCAGGTTGATGTACGGGGCGAGGGCCGAGGACTCGCGGTGGCTGGAGGCCGGCACGACCTCGACGCGGGCCTGCTCGGCGCCGCGCACCTGGAGCTGGTTGATCAGCGGGGCGACCTCGCGCGCCCACGAGGCGTCCGGGGCGGTGCGGATCACGTCGTCGACGCCCTTGAAGCCGATCCACACGTTGAGGCCGACGAAGGCCAGCACGATCGCGTACCAGCGGCGCGAGCGCGGCCATGAGCGCCCCTCCCGGCGGTGGCCGGAGGAGTACGGCAGGGCGGCGAGCAGCACCACGCCCGCGAAGAGCATCGGGAGCCGGGAGACGTTCGAGCCGATCTGCGAGTCGATCAGCCAGGTCAGCAGCGTGCCGGCCGCGTACACGGCCGCCGCCGTCCGCACCGTCCGCCACTCCCGGGGGACCAGGACCAGCACCAGGACGCCGAAGAGGAACGGCAGGCTCATCGACATCAGCGACATCGGCTGCGTGCCCGAGAACGGGAACAGCCACGCCGACAGCGCCACGACCGCGACCGGGGCGAGCCCGAGGGCGTACGCGCCCGGCCGCCGCTTGTTGAGGAAGAGCGCCGCCGCGACCACGCCCAGGAACAGCCCCGCCACCGGGCTGCACGCCGTCGCGATCCCGGCGAACGGCGCGGCGACCGCCGCCTTCGCCCAGCGCCGGTAGCGCCAGCGGTGCGGCCAGCAGAACACCGCCGCGACCGCCCCCAGCGCGAACATCATGCCGAGCCCGAACGTCACCCGCCCCGACAGCGCGTTGCACAGGAACGCGAAGACCCCGGCGAGCGCGCACGCGAGCGGATTGCGCACCGCCCGCACCCGCACCAGGATCAGCGCGGTCAGAGCCGCCGACAGCGTCCCGGCGATCATCATCGTCGTCCGCACGCCGAGCAGGGACATGACGTACGGGGACACCACGCTGTACGAGACCGGGTGCATCCCGCCGTACCAGGCGAGGTTGTACGCCGAGTCCGGGTGCCGCCCGACGAACTCCGCCCAGGCGTCCTGCGCCGCCAGGTCCCCGCCGCTGTTGGCGAAGAAGAAGAACCAGAGGAGGTGGGTGAGCGCGGCCGCGGCCGTCGCCACCAGGACCGTGAAGCGGCGCTTGTCCCGCCAGGACGGGGACACGACGTCCACGGGCGCGGGCGGCCGCGGAGACGGCAGATCTATTCGCGATGGTGAAGCAGAGTCCATGGGTCCGGCCTCGGTGGCGCGTGTCGGCTCGACGGTGGTCAAACTGCGGCCCTCTCCCCTGTCCCCTGCCTCTGCTGCCCTTCTCTCGTCCCCGACCGAACGCTAACAGGCAGGCGCCCGGGTGGCTCCCGGGCGCCTGTCCACATCGGTCCAGTCGGGTCATGCGACGCGACCGGGTCGGCCCAGCCGGGGTGATCCCGGCCGGGTCGGCTCAGGCGGGTCGGTCCCAGCCGGGTCGGCCCAGGCGAGTCAGCCCAGGCGGGTCAGCTTCTTGTCGTAACCCGGCTCCGCCAGGTCCTTCTCCAGGGCCACCGGTGCGCTGACCTTGCCGGTGCCCGTGCCGATCGACACCTCGCCGACCACGTCCCCGGCCTTGCCCTTGTGCGGTACGGCCTTGCCGGTGCCCAGCGCCAGGGAGACCTTCAGCCCCGGCCAGCCGATCGCCTTGACGTCCTTGGTCGCGACGACCGGCGTACGGCCGCCGAGGCCGTCGTCCACATAGCCGACGACCTGCCCCTTCTTCACCACCGCGGCGGAGGTGACGACCTTCTGCGCCTTCTGGATGACCTTGAGGCTGTACGCGATCGCCAGGTCCAGCTTCTGGTAGAGCTGCGTCGCGTTCTTGGCGCCCATCGTGACGCCGACGATCCGGCGCTTCTCGCCGTCGACCACCGTGTACGCGGCCCACAGCAGGTTGCCGCCGGCCGGCGTCGACGAACCCGTCTTGATGCCCGCCACACCCGGTTCGAGCAGGATCGTGTTGTTGTTCTCGATCCGGGTCGGGATGCCTTCGACCGTCACGTTCGGCATGTCCACGACCTCGCGGAACACGTCGAACTGCATGACCGCCTTCGCCAGCTTCAGCTGGTCGAGCGGGGTCGACATGGTCGTCGACTGCAGACCGGACGGGTCCGTGTACGTCGACCCCGTCATCCCCAGCTCCTTGGCGGCGGCGTTCATCTTCGCGACGAACGCCTCCTCCGAACCGGCGTCCCAGCGGGCGAGCAGCCGGGCCACGTTGTTGCCCGAAGGGATCATGAGGAGCTCAAGGAGCTCCTTCTCCGAGTAGCGCTGGCCCTCCTTGATCGGGGCCGTCGACTCGTCCTTCGCCTTCGCCTGCTCGCCGGCGGTCTTGTCGACCTCGATCTGCGGACCCTCGTCCTTCCCCTTGATGGGGTGGTCGCGCAGGATCACGTACGCGGTCATCGTCTTCGCCATGGACGCGATCGGAGCCGGCTGCTGCGCCCCGTACGTACCGAGCGAACCGACGCCCTCGACCTCGGCCGCGCCCTGGCCCTCGGACGGCCACGGGATGTTCGGCTCACCGCCCTCGAAGGAGAACTGAGGAGCGGCGGAGAGCACCAGCTTGGGGTCCGGGAGCGGACGCACGATCTGTACGACCGCAAACACGACCAGGAGGAGCAGGACCAGCGGGGTCCAGATCTTCACCCGGCGCACCGTGGTCCGCAGCGTGGTCTCCGGCGGCGGCGGGGTGTTCGTCAGCTCGGCGAGGATCTCCAGCGGCGGGCGCGGCGGCAGCGGCTGCTGCTTGGTCCGCTCGGGCTCGGTGAGCGACGGGGGTACGGGGACGGGTGCGGCCTGCGCGGACCTCGGCGCCGCCTGGGGCTCCGCCTTGGGGGCGGGCGCAGTTGCGGGCGCGGAGGCGGACCCGGAGGCGGAGGCGGACGCCGGCTTCGCCTGCTCCTGGGTGATGTCGCCCTGGAGCGGGCGGAAGGTGGACCTCGGCGGCAGCTTGAGCGCGGTCGTCGGCTGGTCGACGACCGGCGGCTTGACCGCCTTGAAGACGGCGGTCGGCTGGTCGACGGGCTGGGGCTTCGACTCGGCCTTCGACTCGCGCGCGGGCTGCGGCTCGGACTCGGCCTTCGGCGCGGGCTCCCGCTCCGGCTTCGACTCGGGCGCGGGCTGCGGCTTGGGCTCGGCCTTCGGCGCGGGCTCCCGCTCCGGCTTCGACTCGGCCTTCGGCTCCGGCTTGGACTCGGACTTCGGCTCGGCCTTCGCCTGGCCCTCGGCGTCGTCCGTCGGCCCAGGCTTCGGCTTCTCCTCCGCCTTCGGCTCGGACTTCGGCTCGGGCTCGCGCTTCGCCTCCGGCTCGGGCTCCGGCTCGGACTCCGGCCCGGACTTCGGCTCGCTCTCGACGGGCTTGCGCACGGCGAACCAGGACTCGCTCGCGGCGGGCGCCCCGGCCTCCGGCCCGGACTTCTCCTGGACCTCGGACTCGTCCTCGGGCGCGACCTCGGACTCGTCCTCGCCTCCGGCCGGCGCCGAGGACTCCCCGGCCTCGTCCTCGTCCTCCGCCTTCGCCGACGCCTCCCCGGCCGGCTCCACGGGCTCCTCGGCCGCCTCCGGCTCCCCCGGCTCGTCCTCCGGGGCCGTGCGCGGGGCCAGCGCCTTGAAGACCGCCGTCGGCTGGTCTACCCGGTCGCGGTCGCGGTCGCGGTCCTGGACGACCGACAGCCGCGGGTCCCGGCCCTCACCCTGCTCCGCCTTGTCGGGGGACTCGCCCGCCACCGTGCCTCCTCCGTGCCTTCACATGACTACTACGAACGAACAACCAACAGTGTCCTGTGCGAACCCCTCGGCTCCCGTGCTAGACGAGAACGACATACCTACTGGTTCCCGGACGAAGCACCCAGGCACTCTCGACAGATGAATGTGAGAGGGGTCACCCTGTCATTCATCCACGCGGGGAGGCATGGATGGGCAGGAGCCGCAGAACTATTCCGGAGGAGCTTCTGCTGCTCGCTCTGGACCCGGCCACGGGTACCACAGCGCAGCCGCAGTCGCTCGACCTCGGCCTGGCCGGAGCACAGCTAGTGGAGCTGGCTCTGGCAGGACGGATAGCCCCTGACGGGGATCGTATCGCCGTGGTGATGCCACGGCCGACCGGAGATCCGACTCTGGACTCCGCACTGGAACTGCTGCGCAGGCGCGGCAGTCCGGTACGGGCCGTCCACTGGATCGGCGGGCCCCGACTGGGGCTGCGCCAGACGTATCTCTCGCATCTGGAGCGATGCGGCATGGTCCATGCCGTGGAGAGCCAGATGTGCGGGGTGTTGCCGACGACTCGCTACCAGGCGACGGACACGGCCATCAGCCGGGAGATCAGGGCCCGGCTGGACAGTGCGATCCGCACCGGCGTACCGCCGGACCCGCGGACCGCGGCGCTCGCCGCGCTGGCCCACGCGGTCGGTCTCGGCAAGCACCTGTACCCCGGCAACGAAGGACGGTCGTCGCGGTCCCGGCTGCGCGACCTGATCCGGCACGACCCGATGGGCGGCCTCGTGGCCCACGCCGTCCTCGACGTCCAGAACGGTGCGGGCGCCCAGCCCCGCCGTAGCGCGACGGGCAACGCCGGCAGCACGACGGCGGGCGGCGCGGTGCCGTCCCAGCCGCGCCGCGCAACCATGGCGCGCGTCGCCATGTGACGACGGACCCACCGCAACACACCGCAACACGTCACGTCGCGACACCACACCGCACCACACCGCACCACACCGCACCTCACCGCAAGACCCGAACCACCCAGGCCCCCGGCCCCCGGTCCCGCCCCCACGCGGTCGCCCGGGCCCCGGGCCCCACTCACCAGCGGTCCACCACCGGTTCACCACCGGTCCGCACCGGTCCGCACCGGGAGCCGCATACGTGTGCGGGGCGGTCGTCTCACGACCGCCCCGCCCGCGCATCTCTGGTCGTTTCCCAGCGCACACCGCACCTTTGGTGGCAGTCTGCCAAGCAGTAGATACTCACAGCTACGCAGCCGACAGCCGGAGGTGCAGTTTCCGTGGCGTCCAGTGTCAACCCCACCGTCAGGCGACGCCGATTGGGCCAGGAGCTGCGCCGGCTCCGGGAGGCGAAGAACATGACGGCCGAGCAGGTCGCCGAGCGTCTGCTCGTCTCCCAGTCCAAGATCAGCCGCCTCGAGAACGGCCGGCGTTCGATCAGCCAGCGTGACGTCCGCGATCTGTGCGGGGTGTACGAGGTCGAGGACGAGCGCGTGGTCGACTCGCTGATGCAAATGGCCAAGGACTCGCGCCAGCAGGGCTGGTGGCACGCCTTCGGCGACATCCCGTACAGCGTCTACATCGGTCTGGAGACGGACGCGGAGAGCCTGCGGGTCTACGAGCCGCAGATCATCCCGGGGCTGTTGCAGACCCATGCCTACGCGGAGGCGGTGATCGCGGGCGCGCTGCCGGAGTCGACGCAGGCCGACATCGAGAAGCGGGTCCAGGTGCGCACCCGCCGCCAGGAGCGGATCAGGGAGGACGGCGAGCGTCCGCTGCGGCTGTGGGCGGTCATCGACGAGGGTGCGCTGCGCCGGGTGGTGGGCGGCCGGCAGGTGATGGTGGAGCAGCTGGAGCACCTGGTCGAGCAGTCGCACCTGCCGCACGTGACCGTGCAGGTGCTGCCGTTCCACATGGGCGCGCACCCGGGCATCAGCGGGCATTACGCGATTCTGGAATTCCCGGACACCTCGGACTCCAGCGTGGTCTACATCGAGGGCGTGACGAGCGACCTCTATCTGGAGAAGGCGCAGGACGTCGGCAAGTACAGCGTGATGTACGAGCACCTGCGGGCACAGGCGCTGAATGCGGACGACACCCGGGCGTACATCATGAAAATGGCGAAGCGGTACGCCGACGCCGGAACCGACCTCGACGGAGAATCGGACGATTGAGGGGCGAATGAGGAACTCCGCGGGCGTCCCGGCCTGAATCCCGTCATTCGGCGGCCATTCGGCCGGGGCGCGGGGGAAGAGGCCGGTACGGTACACCCCCGACTCACCGCGGCGGAAGCTCACTTGGAATATGCCATCCGGTCGAGTGAACGCCGGTCCCGCAGGACGGGGCGGTGCGAGTAGCGTCGATCACGTCCGCCAGGAACATTGGCGGAAACCCGACGCACCACTCGTAGAACCGGAGTTGAGCAGAATGGCCATTATCCAGGGCGCGACCGACAGCTGGACGAAGTCCTCGTATTCCGGCGGAAACGGCGCCTGTGTCGAGGTCAAGTCCCCCGTCGTGAACGCGATCGACGTGCGCGACTCGAAGGCACCGGAGGGCCCTTCCCTCTCTTTCGGCCCGGCCTCGTGGAACGCGTTCGTGGGCGAGGTGAGCGCCGGGGCCGTGTGACCCCGCGCGCACTTCGCACCGCATTGGCGCAATCAGCGCAGTACGGAATGAGCCCTCTCGACCGGTCCGCCGTCCTGGCCGAGGGGGCTCGGCGTTTTTCCGCCGCCACCGACCGGCGCCGCCGTCACCGTCACCGTCACCGTCACGGTCGCCGTCACCTCAGCTCGTCCACGTACCGGTCCGTCCCCGGCATTGTCGGGACGAACGGCGCCACGAGCTCCACCCGGCCGCCCCACTCCACGGAGGCGAGGTCGGCGAAACGGTCCGCCCAGCACGTGCGCGGGTCGGCCTCCAGGAACCACAGCAGGGTCAGCCGGGTGTCGACGCCCTCCACCTGCTTCACGTACGTCATCCGGTCGCCGGGCAGCGGCGTGGGCCGGAAGACCGTGACCATCGCGGCCGGCGAGCCGGCGAGCCGCCGCGGCAGCTCGCGCGAGCGCAGCCGCTCGACCAGTTCGGCCCGCCGCTCGGGCCCCTCCGTGTCGATGACCTGGAGGATCAGCCCGCCGTACGGATGGTCGAGGGCGTGGAAGTCGCGCGGCCCGGCGGCCCCGTCGCGGTAGACGGTCACCTCGTGGTCCTGGAACGAGGTGAAGACGTGGGTGCGGTCGTGGTAGACCCGGGCGTCCCGGTTGAGGCGCTTGTTGATGGCGACGGTCCACTTCATGTGCTCGTCGTAGCGGCCGTCGGTGATCCAGTACGTGGAGAGGTAGCAGCCGGCGGTGACCGGCTGGGCGACCGCGGACTTCTCCGGGCCGCGCAGGAGCTGGAGCTCGCGCGTCGCGACCCAGCGGCGGCCCGCGTACATCCAGGGCATGGCCATGGCGCCCGCGTAGTAGTGGTCGTCCTCGTACCAGCGGTTGTAGGCGTACTCGTGGCCCGGGTGGGGTTCCACCATGGTGATCAGGGCGTGCCCGGGGCGCACGCCGTACGGCCCGACCGCCGCCAGCTCCCCGTACGTCTCGCTCGTCCGCGGATCGCTCGTCCGCGGCTCGCTCGCGCTCGGTTCGCTCGCGCCCGGTTCGCTCGTCCTCGGTTCGGTCATCCTCGTTCCCCTTCCCTTCCCTTGTCGGCGACACGGACCTACTCTGACGGACCGTCAGATACATGACCAGGGTCCGGGAGGGCGTCGATGCTGCTTCAGGGAAAGACCGTCGTCGTCTCGGGCGTCGGCGCCGGGCTCGGGCACCGGATCGCCGAGACGGTGGTACGGGACGGGGGCCGCGCGGTCCTCGGCGCGCGCACCGGGGCCAACCTGGCCAAGTCGGCCGCCGAGATCGACCCGGACGGCACCAGCACCGCCTACCGCCCCACCGACATCACCGACGAGGCGCAGTGCGAGGCGCTGGCCGCGCTCGCGGTGGACCGGTTCGGCGGGATCGACGCCGTCGTCCACGTGGCCGCCTGGGACTCGTACTTCGGCGGGCTGGAGGACGCCGACTTCACCACCTGGCAGGGCGTGCTCGACGTCAACCTGCTCGGCACCCTGCGGATGACCAGGGCCTGCCTGCCCGCGCTCAAGGAACGGGGCGGCTCGGTCGTCCTGATCGGCACGCAGTCGGCGGTGGCCGCACCCTCGCAGGTGCGGCAGGCGGCGTACGCGGCGTCCAAGGGCGCGCTGACCTCGGCCATGTACTCGCTGGCGCGCGAGCTCGGCCCGCACCGCATCCGGGTCAACACCGTGCTGCCGGGCTGGATGTGGGGGCCGCCGGTGCAGGCGTACGTCCGGTTCACCGCGCACACCGAGCAGGTCCCGGAGGCGGAGGTGCTCGCCCGGCTCACCGAGCGGATGGCGCTGCCGGAGCTGGCGACGGACGGCGACGTCGCGGAGGCGGCGGCCTTCCTGGCCTCGGACCGGGCGCGGGCGATCACCGGACAGTCACTGCTGGTCAACGCCGGCGAGCTGATGAGATAGCCCCTGGGCCGCGGCTATCCCCTCGGATAGCGGGCGAGCCAGCCCGAGGCCGGGTCCGGGACCGACGGACCGTGCAGCGCCGGGCCCTGGGTCATCTCCAGCGCGAAGTCGTCGGCGAGCGCCAGGACCGTGGCCCGGCCCTCCAGCTCGACCAGCCAGGCGGGCGGCAGGGCCGTCTCGCCGTGGAGCGCGCCGAGGAGGGCGCCCGTGAGGGTGCCGGTGGCCGCCGACGGGCCGTCGTGGTTGACCGCGAGGCGCAGGCCGTGACGGATGTCCTCGGCGACCAGGGCGCAGTAGACGGCCGCGGCGAGCTGGGTCTCCGCGCGGTCCTCGCCCGCCCCGAGGGCCGTGACCCGCTCCGCGTCCGGCACGCCCTCCCGTACGGCGGCGAGGGCGGCCTCCAGGGCCTCGGTGACCGGCTCGTGGCCCGGGCGCGGGGCCAGTTGCGCCTGGGCCGTGCGGACGGCGCCGTCGACGCTGTCGCCGCGGGCCACGCCGTGCACGACGACGGCGAGGGCGCCGGCCGAGAGGTACGCGGCGGGGGCGCCGTGCGTCTGGGCGGCGCACTCGACGGCGAGCTGGCAGACCAGCTGTGGCTCCCAGCCGACGAGCAGGCCGAAGGGCGCCGAGCGGACGAGGGCGCCGGAGTCGGCGGCCTCCGGGTTCTTGGGCCGGTCGAGCGTGCCGAGGACGTCGTCGCCGAGGCCGGTGAGGCAGGCCCGGGCCGGGTCGCGGCGGGCGTACAGCCACTCCTCGCGGGCCAGCCAGCCCAGGTCCCGCCGCCGTTCGTCGGGGCCCCAGTCGCGCTGGGTGGCGGCCCAGCGCAGATGGGCCCGGTGGACGTCGGTCGGCGGGTGCCAGACGCCGGTGTCGCGGCGGACCTGGGCGCGGATCAGGCCGTCGACGGTGAACAGGGACATCTGGGTGGCGGCCGTGATCGCGCCCCGGCGGCCGTACCCGGGGACCAGCTCGGTCAGGCCGCCCGGGCCGTGCGCCTCGCGCAGCGCGGCGAGGGTGCGGCCGGCCGCGCCGGCGCCGAACGCGTCGCCGACCGCCCCGCCCAGGAGGCAGCCGCGGACCCGGGCCCGGAAGTCCTGCTGCTCGGTGCGGCCCCACACGGCGGCGGCTGTGGTGGTCACGACGCGCCCTTTCCGTATACCGGTCACTGGTCCGTTCACTGGTCCGTCCCAGCACTGTAATGGACCGGATGCACTCGTTAAGGGGCCGGAACGTTATGTGTTCCGGCGCCCTTCAGGCCGTATTTGACCGTAGTTTTCCCTCATTCCTGCGACGGCAGCGGAAGGACCGGCAGCAGCTCCGGAAGGTGCCCGTCCGAGGCGCGGGCCGCGCGCCGCCGCTCCTCCGGGACCTCCCCGTACAGCGTCGTGCGCGGCCGGGACGGGCGGCCCGCGGCCTCGGCGATCGCCTCCAGGTCGCGGATCGAGCGGTACGAGCCGTAACTCGACCCGGCCATGCGGGAGATGGTCTCCTCCATCAGCGTGCCGCCGAGGTCGTTGGCGCCCGAGCGCAGCATCGCGGCGGCGCCCTCGGTGCCCAGCTTCACCCAACTGGTCTGGATGTTGGGGATGTACGGATGGAGGAGCAGCCGGGCCATCGCCGTGACGGCCCGGTTGTCGCGGACGGTCGGGCCGGGGCGCGCGATGCCCGCGAGGTAGACGGGCGCGTTGGTGTGGATGAACGGGAGCGTCACGAACTCGGTGAATCCGCCCGTCTGTTGCTGGATGCGGGCCAGGGTGCGCAAGTGGCCGAGCCAGTGGCGGGGCTGGTCCACGTGGCCGTACATCATCGTCGAGGAGGAGCGGAGGCCCAGCTCGTGGGCGGTCGTGACGACCTCGATCCAGGTGGCCGTGGGCAGCTTGCCCTTGGTGAGCACCCAGCGGACCTCGTCGTCGAGGATCTCGGCGGCCGTGCCCGGGATCGAGTCGAGCCCGGCCTCCTTGGCGGCGGTCAGCCACTCGCGGATCGAGAGCCCGGTGCGGGAGGCGCCGTTGACGACCTCCATCGGCGAGAAGGCGTGCACGTGCATGCCGGGGACGCGCTGCTTCACCGCGCGCGCGATGTCGAAGTACGCGGTGCCGGGCAGGTCCGGGTGGATGCCGCCCTGCATGCAGACCTCGACCGCGCCGACGTCCCAGGCCTGCGCGGCCCGGTCGGCGACCTGGTCGAGGGAGAGGGTGTAGGCGTCGGCGTCGGTGCGGCGCTGGGCGAAGGCGCAGAAGCGGCAGCCGGTGTAGCAGACGTTGGTGAAGTTGATGTTGCGGGTGACGATGTACGTGACGTCGTCGCCGACCGTCGCGCGCCGGACGTCGTCGGCGATGCCGCACAGGGCGTCGAGGGCCGGGCCGTCGGCGTGCAGGAGGGCGAGGGCCTGCGGGTCGGTGAGCCGGGTCGGGTCGTCGGCGGCGACGGCGAGGGCCTCCCGCACGTCACCGTCGAGCCGTTGCGGCACCATGCCGGGCGCGGCCGCCTCGCGGAGCGCCTCCCAGTCCCCGTACACCTCGTCGAAGTCCTCGCGGCGGTCGCCGGTTCGGCCCTCGGTGTCGATGGTGCGGTGCAGGTCGGTGCGGCCGACGGAGGTGAACGCCTCGTCGGGCTCCTGCCAGGGCAGGCCGCGGACGGGTGCGTCGGGCCGGGCGAGACCGGTCTCGGGATCCGCGAGCGCCCGCACGTGGGGCACGATCCGCGGGTCCAGCCAGGGCTCGCCGCGCCGGACGAACTCCGGGTAGACGCAGAGGCGTTCGCGCAGCTCGAAGCCGGCGGCGCGGGAGCGTTCCGCCAGCTCGTCGATCTGCGGCCAGGGGCGCTCGGGGTTGACGTGGTCGATGGTGAGCGGCGACACCCCGCCCCAGTCGTCGATGCCGGCGCCGATCAGGCGCTCGTACTCGGCGTCGACCAGGTTCGGCGGGGCCTGCAGGCAGGCGCTCGGGCCCATGATGAGCCGGGCGACGGCGACGGTGGCGACGAGGTCGTCGAGCTCGGCGTCCGGCATGCCGCGCATGGCCGTGTCCGGCTTGGCGCGGAAGTTCTGGATGATCAGCTCCTGGATGCCGTGGTAGGCCCGGCCGATCCGGCGCAGCGCGAACAGCGAGTCGGCGCGCTCCTCGTACGTCTCCCCGATGCCGAGCAGCAGCCCGCTGGTGAAGGGGACGGAGGACCGGCCCGCGTCCTCCAGGACGCGCAGGCGCACGGCGGGCTCCTTGTCCGGCGAGCCGTGGTGCGGCCCGCCGGGCTCGCTCCACAGCCGGGTGGCCGTCGTCTCCAGCATCATCCCCATCGACGGCGCGACGGGCTTGAGCCGCTGGAAGTCCGTCCACGACAGCACCCCGGGGTTGAGGTGCGGCAGCAGCCCGGTCTCCTCCAGGATCCGGATCGCCATGGCCCGTACGTACGCGACGGTGTCGTCGTACCCGTGCGCGTCCAGCCACTCCCGGGCCTCGGGCCAGCGGTCCTCGGGCTTGTCGCCGAGGGTGATCAGGGCTTCCTTGCAGCCGAGTTCGGCGCCCCGTCGCGCGATGTCGAGCACCTCGTCGGGGCTCATGAACATGTCGTGCCCGGCCCGCCGCAGCTTGCCGGGCACGGTCGCGAACGTGCAGTAGTGGCACTTGTCCCGGCACAGCCGCGTGAGCGGTATGAACACGCTCTTCGAGTACGTGATGACCCCCGGCCGCCCGGCCTGCGCGAGCCCCGCGTCCCGCACCCGCCCGGCCACCGCGACCAACTGCTCCAGATCCGCCCCCCGCGCCTGCAACAGCACGGCGGCCTCGGCCGCGTCGAGCGCCACCCCGTCCCGGGCCCGCCTGAGGGCCCGGCGCATGGCGTTCTCGGTCGGGGCGGAGTTGCGTGGTGCCTGGTGATCCGTCATGGACCGAGCATACGAGCGGGTCGATGCAGGTCACAGGTATCGGACGAAGTCGTCGAGAACACCGAGCACCTCCCGCTCGTCGCCCGGCCCGCCGTCCCGGCCGGACCGCGGGCGGCAGTGGCCGGTCAGTCGGTGTCCTTCGGATGCCGGGGTGCGGCGTACACGAGATGAACCGTCCTCCGCTCTTCGTCGACGAGATACCGCACCCGGCCGCCGGCCGTGACCTCGTACTCCCACTGCGGATACGCCCGCCCACCGAGGGTCGCGGTCGCCAGCCGGCCGCGCAGCCGGTGCTGCCGGTCCGGGTCGTCCTGCCGCAGCGGATCGCGGCGCAGGGCCTCGAAGCACCGTCTGGTGTTGCCGGGAGCCTCGGCACCGAGCTCGCCCCAGCCCTTGGCCGCCTCGTTCGTCGCGAAGCGCAACCGCCATTCGCCGCCTACCGGTGGTGGGGCGACGTCGTCGCCGCGCTTCGGCGTCACGGAGCTGTCACCTCTCCGTGGTCCTCGTCGGGGAGGGAGCGGGTGAGCTGGGCGGTGAGGGCCGGATCGGCGAGGACTCGTGCCGTCGCGCGCCACTCCACGATCGTGCGGTGCAGCGTGGCATGGACGTCCAACTGCGCGGCGTCGTACGTCGCGTCCACGAGGTCCTGTGCGAACTCGCGGAGCTCCTCGGGCGACAGGTGGCGGGCCCAGGGGAAGACCGAGGGAAGCGCACGCCCTATCACGCGGGCGCCGTCGTCGGCGGTGAGGAGCGCGGCGAGGAGCCGGGCCGTGACGTCGGCCGTCTCCCCGCGCTCCTGGTCGTAGCTCGCGGTGGTGAGGTAGAGGTCCTGTCCGTCGCGACGGGTGACGAGCAGCCGGTACGCCCTGTCGAGCCTCTCGGCGACCCGCTTCGAGTTCTTGGAGAGCTCGGAGAAGGAGACAGTGGGGGTCAGCATGAACCGACCATACTTCGGAACGTATTCCGAAGTCAATCGCGCGGAGTCAGTCGCTCACAGGTATCGGACGAAGTCGTCGAGAACACCGAGCACCTCCCGCTCGTCGCCCGGCGGCAGCTGGAGCACCACCTCCTCGCAGCCCAGCTGCTCGTAGTGCGCGAGCTTGCCGGGGGTGGGGAGGACCGCGTAGGGGACGACCTGGAGGGTCTTCGGGTCGCGGCCGGCCCGCTCCCACGCCTCGCGGAGCACGGGGAGCGTCTCCGTCAGGCCGCGGCCGCCGACCGGCATCCAGCCGTCCGTGCGGGCGGCGATCTCGGCGAAGAGCTTCGGGCCGGCGGCGCCGCCGAGGAGGGTGCGCGGGGCGCCGCCCGCGGGCTTGGGCCAGGCTTCGGAGGGGCGGAGGGAGGGGCCGAAGGAGGAGGCGTGGGCGGTGGGTTCGGGGGCCCACAGGGCGCGCATCAGGTCCAGGCGGTCGGAGGTGAGGGCGCGGCGGGTGGACCAGGTGACGCCGTGGTCGGCGGCCTCCTCGCGGTTCCAGCCGTAGCCGACGCCGAGGGTGAAGCGGCCGCCGGAGAGGTGGTCGAGGGTCGCGATCCGCTTGGCGAGGGCGATCGGGTCGTGCTGGGCGACCAGCGTGACGCCGGTGCCGAGGCCGAGGCGTTCGGTCACGGCGGCGGCCTGGCCGAGCGCCACGAAGGGGTCGAGCGTGCGCGCGTACTCCCGCGGGAGGGCGACGCCCGCCGGGTGGGCGGTGTCGCGGGAGACGGGGATGTGGGTGTGCTCGGGGAGGTAGAGCCCGGCGAAGCCGCGCTGTTCGAGCTCGCGGGCGAGGCGGACGGGCGTGATGGTCTCGTCGGTCAGGAAGATCGTGGTCGAGATCCGCATGGGGGCACGGTAGGGCGTGCGGCGCGCGATGTCTGCGGTTGTTCCCCCGCCCGGGGTTCCGATGTTCACGCGGCGCCCGGACAGTCGTCCGCATGACCACGACCTCCCGCCGCGCCGTCCTCGTGACCGGCGCCGCCACCGCCCTTACCTTAGGCAGCGTGAGCTTCGCGCACGCCGCCGAGAACGGTGCCGACCTCGTCCGCACCGTCACCGGCACCCTGCCGCCCGGCGCCCCCGACTTCCTCTACCTCCCCGTCGACCTCCCGCCCGGCGTCCGCGAGCTGCACGTCGGCTACGCCTACGACCGCCCCGCCGTCCCCGCCGGCACCCAGGGCAACGCCCTCGACATCGGCCTCTTCGACCAGCGCGGCACCGCCCTCGGCGGCCGCGGCTTCCGGGGCTGGTCGGGCGGCGCCCGCACCGAGTTCTTCGTCCGCGCCGACGACGCCACGCCCGGCTATGTCGCCGGGCCGCTGCACCCCGGCACCTGGCACGTGGCCCTCGCCCCGTACACCGTCGCCCCGCAGGGGCTCACCTACACCGTGACCGTCACCCTGCGGCTCGGGCCCTCCGCGCCCACTCCCCGCCCGGTCCACCCGCCCGAGCGGGCCCGCGGCCGCGGCCGCGACTGGTACCGCGGCGACTGCCACCTGCACACCGTGTACTCCGACGGCCGCCGCACCCCCGCCGAGGTCGCCGCGCTCGCCCGCGCCGCCGGGCTCGACTTCATCGCCGGCACCGAGCACAACACCCACGCCGGGCACGGCGCCTGGGCCGGCAGCGCGGGCGACGACCTGCTCATCCTGCTCGGCGAGGAGGTCACCACCCGCACCGGCCACGTCCTCGCCCTCGGCACCGACCCCGGCACCTTCGTCGACTGGCGCTACCGGGCCCGCGACAACCGCTTCGGGCGCTTCGCCCGCGAGATCCGCCGCGCCGGCGGCCTCGTCGTCCCCGCGCACCCGCACGCCACCTGCATCGGCTGCGCCTGGCGGTTCGGCTTCGGCGACGCCGACGCGGTGGAGGTGTGGAACGGCCCGTACACACCCGACGACGAGGTCTCGCTCGCGGGCTGGGACGGGGCGCTCGCGGCGGGCCGCTGGACGCCCGCCATGGGCAACAGCGACGCGCACCGCGACCCCGACCGGGTCGGCACCCCGCAGACCGTCGTCCTCGCCGAGGAACTGAGCCGCACGGCGATCCTCGACGGGCTGCGCGCCGGACGCTCGTACGTCGCCGAATCCGCCGCCGTCTCCCTGGACTTCACCCTCACCGACGGGCGCGGGCGCTCCGCCGGGCTCGGCGAACGCCTGACCGTCCCGGCCGACGCGCCCGTGACCGCCCGGCTGCGCGTCACGGGCGCGCCGGAGGGCGGCACGGTCCGCTTCGTCACCGACCAGGGCGTGCTGTTCACGACGCAGCCGCGGGACGGCGCCGCCGAGTGGACGACGACGGCCGCCAACGCCGCGTATGTACGGGCGGAGGTCCGCCACCCGGTCACCGCGCCGCCGCTCCCGGGCGCCCTGGCCGCCTTCACCAACCCGGTCTTCCTCGCAGCCGGTCAGCCCGCGACCCGCTGACGCCCCGCCAGTTCGCCGTAGCCGCCCCGCTCCCACACCCGCTCGCGGAACCGCTGGAGGGTGAGCGGGACGGTGTCCTCGCCGGGCACATCGACGAGGTGGACGGTGCCGCAGCGGTGGCAGTACCAGCCGTGCGCCCACAGCTCCTCCGCCTGCTGCCGCCCGCGGGTCCGCCGCGCGAACTCGCCCCGGCGCCGGACCAGGACGAGCGTCGCCAGGACGGCGACGCACAGCGCGAGGCCCGAGACCCAGCCGAGGAAGGAGAGGTCGGGGCCCAGGCTGTCGGGCGCCCCGAAGTAGGCGCCGTCGGGCACCTCCTCGAAGGCCCGCCCGGCGAAGACCCAGCCCAGGAAGGAGCCGACCGCCACGAACCCCGCGAAGGCGGCGACCCCGGCCAGTCCCTGGGCGGGCTCCTTGGGCACGGGCGCCAGCGCCTCGGCGAGCGCGGTGGTCACCCGCCGCGTCACCGTCCGCACGTGCCCGTCGCCGTTCCGCTCCCGGCTGGTGACGGAGTCCCGCCCGGCCAGGTACGCGGCGGGCACCGCCTGCACCAGGTCGTCCCGCCCGCAGCCCGGGCAGGCGCGGCCGCTGTTCGTATTCATGTTTCCCCCCGTTGGTCGGTTTCCGTACGGTAACCCGCATGCTGAAGCGCCTTGAGACCTACTACGACTCCGTACCCCGGTCCGCCGCCCGCGCCGAGGAGTTCGGACCGCTCACCCTCTTCGTACGGGAGGGGGCGGGCTGGCCGTACTACGCGCGGCCCGCGCTCGGCCACGCCGGCGAGGTGCCGGTCGAGGCAGTGGAGAAGGTACGGGCCCGGCAGCGGGAGCTCGGGGTGCCCGAGGCCTTCGAGTGGGTCGCGGAGACGACGCCGGGGCTGCGGGCGGCGGTCGAGGCGAGCGGGCTCGTGGTGCGCGAGCACCCGCTGATGGTCCTGACGGAGCCGGCGGAGGAGCTGCCCGCGCTCCCGGAGGGCGTCACGGTACGGATGGTGGGCGCCACCGACCCCGCCCTGGAGGCCGCCGTCGCCGCCCCGTACGCCGCCTTCGGCGCCACCCCGACACCCGCCGCGGCCGCCCAGGTGGCGGCCCGCCTCGACGCGGGCCTCACCCGGCTCGCCGCCGCCCTCGACCCCTCCGGCACCGCCCTCGCGGCCGGCCAGCACCAGCCCGTCGGTGCCGTCACCGAGGTCGTCGGCGTCGGGACCCGTCCCGGGTACCGCCGCCGGGGCCTCGGCCTCGCCGTCACCGCCGCCCTCGTCACGGACGCCCGCGCGGCAGGCGCGGAAACGGTCTTCCTGTCCGCCACGGACGAGACGGTGGCCCGCCTCTACGCCCGCCTGGGCTTCCGCACGATCGGCACGGCGCTGATCGCGGAGCCGGCGGAGGAGGCCGGATAGCCACCCCTAGCCGGTGACCGCCGGCGCGGCCGCCACCACCGGCTCCCGCACCATCAGCACGTCGATCGGGTCCTCCGCCTCGACCCGGAAGCCCTCCCGCTCGTACAGGCGCCGGGCCGCGCTGCCCTGGACCACCGTCAGCCGGACCGGGGCCGACTCCGCGTCCGCGCGGGCGAGGAGCGTGCGCAGCACGGCCGTGCCGAGGCCGCGGCCCTGGGCCTCGGGGGCGAGGTAGAAGTGCTCCAGGTAGCGGCCGGGGCCGTGCGGGTACGGGCCGAAGGCCACGCAGCCCGCGAAGGCGCCGGCCAGTTCGATCACCGAGGTGTGCGCGGGGCGGAAGCCGTCCCGCAGCCGCTGCCGGACGCGTTGATCGTCGTACCGGCCGAGCCGCGTCAGGTCGTCACGCATGACGACCGCCTTCAGCTCGGCGATCGGCTCCACGTCCTCGTCCCGCGCAGGCCGGAACGACCACTCCCCCAATGCATTCATATGCCGAGTGTCGCATAGGAATGCAGAGGAGTGGAAGGCGGCGTAACCACGTCCCACCCTCCGGCGTTCTCGCGGCATGAAGAAGATCCTCACCGCAGCCGCCCTGACCGGCCTCGCCCTCACCGGCGGACTGTCCGCAGCCGGCACCGCCGCCGCCGACACGGCCGGCGCCAACCTGCCCTCCGTCGTGCCCCTGAGCGGCGTCCTCACGCCCAAGGCGAAGCCTGCCTCGGCCGATCAGATGCCGGCCGCCAACAGGATGGTCGAGAACCTGCTCCCGGTCGGGAACCCGTAGGACTCGGGAAGCCATGGGAAGACGAAGGTGGCGGGACCCCCCACGGGCCCGCCACCTCGCCGCTGTCCATCACCGGTCAGTCCTCGACGACCAGCGACGGAGTCTCCTTGGTGAGCACCGCTCCCCGGAAGAACGCGGGGCTCCTGCGCTGCATCACCAGCATGATCACCACGCCGAGCAGCAGCAGCCCGACGCCGATCACGAACACCGACCCGACGCCGAACACCGCGGAGCCGGAGCCGTAGGCCGGGTCCCACATGTCGTACAGCGTCTTGCCGAAGACCGCCGCGAGCAGGACCCCGCCGAGCAGCGGGAACACGCCCTTGAAGACCAGGTCGCGGGCGGAGCGGGTCAGCTCGCGGCGGAAGTACCAGGCGCAGGCGAAGGCCGTCAGCGCGTAGTAGAAGCAGATCATCACGCCGAGCGCGTAGATCGTGTCGACGAGGACGTGCTCGCTGGCCAGGGTCATCACCGTGTAGAAGACACCGGTGGCGACGCCGGCCACGACCGTGGCCTTGCCGGGGGTCTTGAAGCGCGGGTGGACCTTGGCGTACGACGCCGGCAGCGCCTCGTACGTGGACATGGCCAGGACCGTGCGGGCCACCGGGATGAAGGTGGTCTGGAGGCTGGCGGCGGCCGAGGCGAGGACCGCGACGAAGAGCAGGATGCCGAGCGCGGGGCCCATGACCGGGCCGGCGAGGGCGGCGAAGACGTTGTCGGAGGTCTTCGGGTTGCCGAGGCCGAGGCCCTGGCCGCCGGAGCCGACGACCATCTGGGCGGCGATGCCGGTGGCGAGGTACGAGCCCACCAGCACGACCATCGCGATGAGCGCGGCGCGGCCGGGGGTCTTCTCGCTGCCGACGGTCTCCTCGTTGGCGGTCAGGCAGGTGTCCCAGCCCCAGTACATGAAGATCGACAGGGAGAGCCCGGCGGTGAACGCGGCGAACGACCGCACCGCGAACGGGTTCATCCAGGACCAGGAGAAGTGGACCGAGGTCTCGAAGGAGCCCGCCTTCGAGAGCGCCATCCCGACGAACACGGCGAGGACGAGCAGTTGGAGGCCGACGAGCGCGTACTGCACGCCCTTGGTGGCGGTCATGCCGCGGTAGCTGATGGCGGTCGCGGCGCCGATCAGCGCCAGGCAGGTGACGATGTGGACGGCCTTGTCGTCGTCCAGGGCCGCGATCGACGGGTTGCCGCTGATCTCGCCGGCGAGCAGCCAGAAGTACGAGGTGGCGACGCCGGCCAGGTTCGAGAGCACGATGATCGTGGCGATCACCAGGCCCCAGCCGCACATCCAGCCGACCTTGGGGCCGAACGCCTTCACCGTCCAGGTGAAGGAGGTGCCGCAGTCCGGCATGGCCTTGTTCAGCTCGTGGTACGCGAACGCGACGAGCAGCATCGGCAGGAAGCCCGCGAGGAAGACGGCGGGCATCTGGAGGCCGACCTCGCCGGCGGTGGAGCCGAGGGTCGAGGTCAGGCAGTAGACCGGGGCGACGGTGGAGACGCCGATGACGGCGCTGCCGACGAGGCCGACGGAGTTGCCGCCGAGGCCCTTGCCGCGCATGCCGTCGCCGCCGGCCTGTGCCGGGACGCCCCTCACCGCGTCTCCGGCCACCGCGTCTCCGGCCGGGGGCCGCACATCCACCTGAGTCATGAACTCGACGTTAAATGCTGCGATTTCCACATCTGGAAGGTCGGAATCCGCCCGGCCGATCGATCTTAACCTTGCATTGCGCGGGTCGAATCGGACACCCGCCAATGATTGAAAGATCGACTACCGAGGACGACCGGCCAACCTGGCGAGCCGGAACCGAGTGTCCGATATGCGGAAACCGCAGCCGCGCCCGGAATGTCCGTTGCCGGATTTTCCCGTGACGTGCGTCACCCCGGCCAGACGACCGCCTGCAGCTCGCTGTAGGCGTGCAGCGCGTACGAGCCGACGTCCCTCCCGACCCCGCTCTTCTTGAAGCCGCCGAACGGCGCCTCCATGTTCCGGCCGATCGTGTTGATCCCGACCCCGCCGGCCCGCAGCCGCCCCGCCACCCGGAACGCCCGGGCCACGTCCCCGGACCACACGTAGTCGATCAGCCCGTAGTCGCTGTCGTTCGCGAGCGCGATCCCCTCCTCCTCGTCGTGGAAGGGCACCACCACGACCACCGGGCCGAAGATCTCCTCCCGGACCACCCGCATCTCGTTCGTGCACTCCGCGAGCAGCGTCGGCGCCACGTAGAAGCCCTTCGCGAAGTCCGGCCGATCTCCGCCCGCGACGACCCGCGCGCCCTCCTTGCGGCCCAGCTCCACGTACGACTCGACGCGGTCGCGGTGGGCCGCCGAGATCACCGGGCCGACCACCGTGCCGCGCTCCGCCGGGTCGCCGACCTTCAGGAAGCCGGTGTAGCCCGCCAGCTTCTCGACGAGCCGCTCGTAGATCCCGCGCTGGGCGATCACCCGGGTCGGGGCCGTGCAGATCTGCCCGCTGTAGAAGGAGAAGGTCGTCCCGATCCCCGTCACGGCCGCGTCCAGGTCGGCGTCGTCGAAGACGAGCGCCGCGCCCTTGCCGCCCAGCTCCATCAGCTGCCGCTTCATCGCGCGCCCGCACACCTCGCCGATCGCCTGGCCGACGGCCGTGGAGCCGGTGAACGAGACCATGTCGACGGCCGGCGAGTCCACGGCCGCCTCGCCGACGGCGGACGAGGCACCGGTGACCACGTTGACCACCCCGGCCGGGACGCCCGCCTCCGCGAGGGCGCGGGTCATCGCGTACACGGAGAGCGGGTCCTGCGGGGCGGGCTTCACGACGACCGTGTTGCCCATGGCGAGCGCCGGGGCGATCTTGCCGGCCGGGTTCGCCCACGGGTTGTTGTACGAGGTGATGCAGGTGACCACGCCCACCGGGCGCCGTACCGCCACCGCCCCGAACACCCCGGCCCTCCCCATCGGCCCGGCCTCGTTGATCTGCGGCGGCAGCGCCTCCTCGACCGGCTCCAGGGCGCCGCGCGCATAGCGCCGGAAGCGGGCCGCGCCGACCGCCACCTGCATCCCGCGGGCCGTGGCCGTGGTCGCGCCGGTCTCGGCGCGGGCGAGGTCCGTGTTCCGCTCGGCGTCGCGGGCCATCAGGTCGGCGGCCCGGTCGAGGATCGCGGCGCGCTCCTCCGGCTTCGTGCGGGACCAGCCGGCGAAGGCGGTACGGGCGGCCTCGGCGGCCTCGTACACCTGGCGCCGGCTCGCCTCCGGGGCCAGCCCGACGACCTCTTCGGTGGCGGGGTTGATCACCTCGTAATGGCCCTCCTCGGGCTCGACCCACTCACCCCCTATGTACAGCCGCTCCGTGATCCCGGACGTCTCGTGGCTCATCGGGTGCTCACCGTCCTCGTGTCCCGGCCCGAGCGCAGCACCCGCCCGGGGATCGCGCCCGTCACCTCGTCGTTCCGCACCGTCTCCACGCCGTTGACCCGCACCGACACGATGCCGACCGCGCGCGAGTCCAGGCGCGGGCTGTCGCCCGGCAGGTCGTGGACCAGGGTCGCCGGACCCGCGTCGATCCGCTCGGGGTCGAAGAGGACCAGGTCGGCGTGGAAGCCCTCGGCGATCCGGCCGCGCTCGCGCAGGCCGAAGAGGCGGGCCGGGTCGTCGCTGAGCATCCTCACGGCCTGCTCCAGCGGGACGAGCTTCCGGCCGCGCAGGCAGTCGCCGAGGAAGCGGGTGGTGTACGGCGCGCCGCACATCCGGTCCAGGTGGGCGCCCGCGTCGGAGCCGCCGAGCAGGACGTCCTCGTGCTGCCAGGTCTCGCGGCGCAGCGCCCAGGAGGCCGGGTCGTTGTCGGTGGGCATCGGCCACAGGACGGTCTTCAGGTCGTCGTTGGCGCAGATCTCGACGAGCGCCTGGAAGGGGTCCTGGCCGCGCTCGGCGGCGATGTCCTTGACGACCCGGCCGGTCAGGCCGCGGTTCTCGCGGCTGTACGTGTCGCCGATGACGTAGCGCCCGAAGTTCGCGAGCCGCCGGAAGACGCCGGCCTCCCTGGAGTCGGCGCGGCGCAGCATCCCGGCGCGGACGTCGGGGTCGCGGAGCTTCGCGATGCGCTCGGGGACGGGCAGGCCCAGGATCTCGCCCCAGCCGGGGATGAGGTTGAGGGCGCAGAAGGTGCCGAGCGACATGTTCATGGGCGTGAGGATCGGCATGGTGAGCGCGACGATCCGGCCGCCGGACTTGCGGGCCCGCTCGGAGGCGAGGAGCTGGCGCGGGACGCGTTCGGGGACGGTGGCGTCGATGGTGAGGACGTTCCAGTTGAGCGGGCGCCCGGCGGCGGCCGTCATCTCCACGAACAGGTCGATCTCGGCGTCCGAGAACTGGTCGAGGCAGCCGGCCAGGATCGCCTCGATCTGCGTGCCCTCGTGCTCGCCGACGGCGCGGGAGAGGGCGATCAGCTCGGCGGGGCCGGCGTGGCGGGAGGCGACGGGGGCGCCGTCGCCGTCGGAGTGGGTCGAGGACTGGGTGGTGGACAGGCCCCAGGCGCCGGCCTCCATGGCCTCCTTGAGCAGCCGGACCATCTGCGCGAGCTGTTCCTCGCTCGGCTGTCCGCCGACCGCGTCCGGCCCCATCACGTACCGGCGCAGCGCGCAGTGCCCGACCATGAAGCCGGCGTTGACCGCGATGCGTCCGTCGAGCGCGTCGAGGTACTCGGCGAACGACGACCACGACCAGTCGACGCCCTCCTCCAGGGCGGCGAGCGCCATGCCCTCGACCTTCGACATCATCCGGCGCGTGTAGTCCGCGTCCTCGGGGCGGTCCGGGTGCAGCGGCGCGAGCGTGAAGCCGCAGTTGCCGCCGGCGACGGTGGTGACGCCGTGGTTCATGGACGGGGTGGCGTAGGGGTCCCAGAACAGCTGGGCGTCGTAGTGGGTGTGCGGGTCGACGAAGCCGGGCGCGAGGACGAGCCCGGTGGCGTCCTCCTCCGTACGGGCCGGTTCGGTGACGGTGCCGGGCGCGGCGACGACCGCGATCCGGCCGTCGCGCAGGCCGACGTCTGCGGTGACGGCGGGGGCGCCGGTGCCGTCGACGACGGTGGCGCCCTTGATGAGGTGGTCGAGCATGGCGTCCCTTTCTGCGGGAGTGCGCTGCCTCGGTGCATGAACGGGCCCCGGACCGGAGGCCGCCGCGGAAACGGTCTCCGGCGCCGGGGCCGGTACGGGGCGGCGGTCCGGGAAGACGCCGCCCCGTGCTCGTAGGTCAGCCGTACGTCGGTTGCCCTGGGTCAGCCGCCCTGGGGCAGCTGTCCTGTGTCGGCCGCCCTGGTCGGCCGCCCTGGTCAGCTGCCGGCCGACTGCCGGAAGCGCGTCGTCCGGTGCACCGGGTCCGTGTCGATCTCCGGGATCACGTGCTCGCCGATCAGCTTGATCGTGTTCATCGTGTCCTCGTAGGAGATGCCGATCGGCAGGCCGAAGGACAGCTGGTCGGCGCCGGCCCGCTCCCAGCGCCGGCACTGGGCGAGGACCTCGCCGGGGTCGCCGCAGATCATCAGCTCCTCGGCGATGAGGAGTTCGATGATCTCGGCGGAGTACTCGGGGAGCAGCTCGGGCCACTCCGGGATGCCCTCGGGCCGCGGGAAGGTGTCGTGGTAGCGGAAGAGGAGGGACTGGAGGTAGTTGAGGCCGCCGCCGACGGCGATCTCGACGGCCTTGTCGTGGGTCTCGGCGCAGATCGCGGTGGAGGTGACCATGACGTTGTCGTTGACGAAGTCGCCGACCGCCTTGGCCTCCTTGATCGCGGTCTTGTAGGACTCGACGACCCACTCCATGTCGGAGACCTTCTGGACGCTGAAGCCGAGGACGCCGAGGCCCTTCCTGCCGGCCATGGCGTACGAGGACGGGGAGCCGGCCGCGTACCACATGGCGGGGTGGGACTTTCCGTACGGCTTCGGGAGCACCTTGCGCGGCGGGAGCGACCAGTGCTTGCCCTGGAAGCCCTCGTACTCGTCCTGGAGCCACATCTTGGGGAACTCGGCGATGGTCTCCTCCCAGATCTCCTTGGTGTGGTTCATGTCGGTGATGCCCGGCATGAACCCGAGGATCTCGTGGGAGCCGGCGCCGCGGCCGGAGCCGAACTCGAAGCGGCCGCCGGAGAGGTGGTCGAGCATGGCGACCTTCTCGGCGACCTTCACCGGGTGGTTGACGGGCGCGAGCGGGTTGAAGATGCCGGAGCCGAGGTGGATGCGCTCGGTGGCGTGGGCGAGGTAGCCCAGGTAGACGTCGTTCGCGGAGAGGTGGGAGTACTCCTCCAGGAAGTGGTGCTCGGAGGCCCAGGCGTACTTGAAGTGGGACCGGTCCGCCTGGATGACGTACTCGGTCTCCTCCATGAGCGCCTTGTGCTCGGCTTCGGGATCGGTCTCGGCGCGCTTGCCGACGTATCCCTGTACGAAGATCCCGAATTCCAAGGAAGTTCACCGCCCTTGTGAGTTTCTGACGTTCCGTCAGATTCTTGGATGAGGTCCCGCGTGTCAATACCTGACGAAGCGTCAGCTATGTGCGCCGGGTCGGTCAGAAGAGGCTGACGCCCGCCAGCCAGCCGCCGTCGATCACGAACGGCTGCCCCGTGATGTACGACGACTCCTCGGCGGTCAGGAAGAGCGCGAGCGCCGCCACCTCCTCCGGCCGCCCGATCCGGCCCAGCGGCACGAGGCTGCGGTACAGCTCCGCCGTCGCCGCCGGGTCCACGCCCTCCGGGTTGCTCATCGCGGTGTCGATGGCGCCCGGGCAGACCGCGTTGACCCGGATCCCCTTCCCCGCCAGCTCCAGGGCCGCGACCCGGGTGAGCCCGAGGACGGCGTGCTTGGTGGCGGCGTAGGCGCCGACGCCCGCCATGCCCGTGACACCGGTGTACGAGGCGGTGTTGACGATCGTGCCGCCGCCGGCCGCCTCGATCTCCGGGGCAACCGACCTGATGCCCAGGAAGCAGCCGACCTGGTTGACCTGCACGATCGCCTGGAACTCGGCCAGCGGCGTCGACACCAGCTCGTTGAAGCGCAGGATGCCCGCGTTGTTCACGAGCCCGTCGATCCGGCCGAAGCGCTCCTTGGCGCTCGCCACGGCCGCCGCCCACTCAGCCTCGCTCGTCACGTCCAGGTGGACGTACGCGGCCTTGTCGGCGCCCAGCTCCTTGGCGAGTGCCTCGCCCTGGTCGTCCAGGACGTCCCCGAGGACGACCCGCGCCCCCTCGGCGGCGAAGAGCCGCGCCTCCTGCTCGCCCTGCCCGCGCGCCGCGCCCGTGATGACGACGACGCGCCCGTCCAGCTTGCCCATGTGCAGCACACTCCTCAGTTCAGATGGGGGGCGACCTCGGCGGCGAACGCCGCCATCTGGTCGGTGAGTTCGGTGCGGCTGCGGGAGCGGAAGCGCACCTGGATCTGGTGCACGCCCATCTCGCCGTACGCGCGCAGCGACTCGGCGAGCGCCTGCGGCTTGCCGCTCAGGGTGCGGCGGCCCGCGTCCCAGCCGGGCTCGCCGACGTACAGCGCCTCGGTGATGGCGCCGACGGTGATCGGCGCCTCGATCCCGGCCTCCTCGCGCAGCCGCCGCAGCTTCGCGATCTGCTCGGGCAGCCGGCCGCGCGGGTCGCCCTGCGGCAGCCAGCCGTCACCCTTGAGCGCGGCGCGCCGCACGGCGGCGGGCGACGAGCCGCCGACCCAGACCGGCACCCGGTCCTGGGCGGGCCGGGGCCGCTGGCCGAGGTCGCGGAAGGCGAAGCGCGGGCCGTCGTGCGCCGGGTACTCCTCGGGCCCGAGGGCCGCCCGGAGCGCGTCGATCGTCTCATCGAGCACACCGCCGCGCCCGGCGAAGTCGGCCCCGACCGCCTCGAACTCCTCCCGCACGTGCCCGGCCCCGACCCCGAGGACGAGCCGGCCGCCGGAGAGGTGGTCCAGGGTCGCGTACGCCTTGGCGGTGACCAGCGGGTGCCGCAGGCCGACGACGGCGACGTGCGAGAGCAGCCGGACGCGCTCGGTGGCGGCGGCGAGGTACGCGAGGGTGGCCACGGGGTCGTACCAGACGGTGCTCATCGCGGCGGAAAGCCGGCGCGGGATGGCGACGTGGTCGCAGCACGCGACGTAGTCGAAGCCGAGGGCGTCGGCGGCGCGGGCGACCGCGAGCAGGTCCGCGGGGCCGGCGGCGGCCTCCCAGGACTCGGCGTAGAGGGTGCTCTGGGACTGGACGGGCAGCTGCATCCCGTAGACCACCATGGGGACTCCCTCGGCTCATTATCTGACGTTCCGTCAGTTGAGGTGACCGCCCCATGCTGTCCTCTGATGCCCCGTCAGACAAGGGTCGCGACAGCCACCGCCCCGGCCGCCCCCTCCGGCCGGCACCGCTTTCACGGCGGCGGAGCCCCCACGGCGGACAGGTGTGCGCGTTCGTCCAAGACGGCGGGCGGGGCCGTGCCGCACCGTGATCGCACCCCCCAACGGTTGACCCTTCGCACGATCGGACCCCTCCATGCGTACCCTCCTGCGCCGCACGGCCCTGGCCGGCACCTCCCTCCTCTTCGCCGCCGCCGGCCTGATCGCCACCGGCGGCTCGGCCCAGGCCGCCACCTACGACGGCTGGGACCCGGCCAGCAGCGGCTGCGGTGGCATCAGCACCGTCTCCTCGGCCGCGATGACCGACCCGCACGGCAACCACCTGGGCACCCTTGAGCTGCGCTACAGCTCGGGCTGCCGCACCACGTGGGCGCGCATCACCATGGACTACACGCAGGGCGCCTGCGGCACCTCGTCGGCCGGCATCGCCTGCCCGAAGGCGTGGATCATCCGCAACTCCGACGGCACCAGCTACTCCTGCACCGTGACCGAGGGCCGCAGCTCCTGCTACACGCCGATGGTCAACGACGCCGGCGTCTCCTCGTACGCGCAGAGCTACACGGACACCGCGGGCGGCGACAAGTACACCCGCACCGCCAGCTACTGATCCGCCCGCCCCACACCCCGGGAGAGAACTGATGCGTACCCTTCTGCGCCGCACCGCCCAGGTCGGCACCGCCCTCCTCTTCGCCGCGGGCGGCCTGGTCGCCACCGGCGGCTCGGCCCAGGCCGCCACCTACGACGGCTGGGACCCGGCGTCCACCAGCTGCGGCGGCACGACGAGCACCGTCCAGTCGGCCGGTCTGTACGACCCCTACTTCGGCACCTACCAGGGCTCGATCGAGCTGCGCTACAACTCGGGCTGCCGCACCACCTGGGCGCGGATCAGCCTGAACTACACGCAGTCCGACTGCGGCAACGCCTCGGCCGGCCACGCCTGCGCCCAGGCGAAGGTCATCCGCAACTCCGACGGGCGCAGCTACTCCTGCACCGTGTCGGTGGGCTCCAGCTCCTGCTACACGCCGATGGTGAACGACGCGGGTGTCACGTCGTACGCGGAGGGCATGGTCGACGGCGCGGGCGGTCTGAAGTACACGCGGACCGGCAGCTACTGATGGCCCGAGCCCCCGCACGGCCGCCGGCAGGTGGTTCGCGGGGGCTCGTCGTCTCCTGGACCGTTCACGGGCCGGGCCAGAGGCCGTCCTGCGTCAGCCCGAGCAGTTCGATGGCGTTGCCGCGGACGATCCGCTCGACGACGTCCGGCGCCAGGTGGCCCATCTGGGCCTCCCCCACCTCGCGGGACTTGGGCCAGGTGGAGTCCGAGTGCGGGTAGTCGGTCTCGTAGAGCACGTTCCCGACGCCGATCGAGTCCAGGTTCCGCAGGCCGAAGGCGTCGTCGAAGAAGCAGCCGAAGACGTGCTCGGCGAAGAGCTCCGACGGCGGGCGCAGCACCTTCTCCGCCACGCCGCCCCAGCCGCGGTTCTCCTCCCAGACGACGTTCGCGCGTTCGAGGATGTAGGGGATCCAGCCGATCTGTCCCTCGGCGTACATGATCCGCAGGTTGGGGAAGCGCTCGAACTTGCCGCTCATCAGCCAGTCGACCATCGAGAAGCAGCAGTTGGCGAAGGTGATGGTGGAGCCGACGGCGGGCGGGGCGTCGGCGGAGGTGGACGGCATGCGGCTGGACGAGCCGATGTGCATGGCGATCACGGTGCCGGTCTCGTCGCAGGCGCGCAGGAACGGGTCCCAGTGGTCGGTGTGGACCGACGGCAGCCCGAGGTGCGGCGGTATCTCGGAGAACGCGACCGCGCGGACGCCGCGGGCCGCGTTGCGGCGGACCTCGGCGGCGGCGAGCTCCGGGTCCCAGAGCGGGATCAGGGTGAGCGGGATCAGCCGCCCGCGCGCCTCGGGGCCGCACCACTCCTCGACCATCCAGTCGTTGTAGGCCCGGACGCCGAGGAGACCGAGTTCACGATCGGAAGCTTCGGTGAAGGTCTGTCCACAGAAGCGGGGGAAGGTGGGGAAGCAGAGGGCCGACTGGACGTGGTTGACGTCCATGTCGGCGAGGCGGTCCGGGACGCTGTACGAGCCCGGGCGCATCTGCTCGTACGTGATCACCTCCAGCCGGATCTCGTCCCGGTCGTAGCCGACGGCGGTGTCGAGGCGGGTGAGGGGGCGGTGCAGGTCCTCGTAGACCCACCAGTCGCCGATGGGGCCTTCGTCCCCTTTGGCGCCCATCACGGGGGCGAACTTTCCGCCCAGAAAGGTCATTTCCTTCAGGGGTGCGCGGACGATCCGGGGGCCGGTGTCGCGGTGACGGGACGGGAGCCGGTCCTGCCAGACGTGCGGGGGCTCCACGGTGTGGTCGTCCACCGAAATGATCTTGGGGAAGCTCTCCATGCGTTTCACGGTAGCGCCGATCTGACGATCCGTCAGCTTTGCCGGGTACGGTCGCCGGTGACGAGGGGGTCCATCGACCGGTTCGATGCCCGAGATCGACCGACCCGATGCTGACGCACCCCCTCCGGACAAGGCAGACTGTCTTGGGCGAAACCAGCGGTACGGGCAGGGGGAGCTATGGACCGTGAGAACGGGCCGCGAGTTCCGGAGCAGCGGACTCCGACGACGGGTACGGCAGGTGCGGCGGAGGCGGCCGGGACGGTCGCCGCGCCTCGCGCGGAAGCGGCGAATCCGGCGGACGCTGCCGACAAGGGCGGCGCCGACCTGCGCTTCGGCGTGCTCGGACCCGTACGCGCGTCCCGCGGCGAGACGACCCTGCCCACCGGTTCGCCCCAGCAGCGCGCCCTGCTCGCCGCCCTGCTCCTGCGCGACGGCCGTACCGCCACCGCCGCCGAGCTGATCGACGCGATCTGGGGCGAGGAGCCGCCCTCGCAGGCGCTGGCCGCGGTCCGTACGTACGCCTCCCGGCTGCGCAAGGTGCTCGACCCGGGCGTCCTCGTCAGCGAGTCGGGCGGTTACGCGATCCGCACCCCGAGCACCGCCCTCGATGTCACCCGGGCGCAGGACCTGGCCGCCGAGGCGGACAAGCTGCGCGCTGCGGGGAAGCGCTGCGCGGCCCGCGACCGGCTGAACGAGGCGCTGGCGCTGTGGGACGGCGAGGCGCTGGCGTCCGTACCGGGGCCGTACGCCGAGACGCAGCGCACCCGCCTGGAGGAGTGGCGGCTGCAGCTCCTGGAGAGCCGGCTCGACCTCGACCTGGAGGTCGGCGCGCACGCGGAGGCGGTCTCCGAGCTGACCGCGCTGACCGCGGCGCATCCGCTGCGGGAGCGGCTCCGGGAACTCCTCATGCTCGCCCTCTACCGGTCCGGCCGGCAGGCGGAGGCCCTTGCCGTCTACGCCGACACCCGCCGCCTCCTCGCCGACGAGCTGGGCGTCGACCCTAACCCCGAGCTCTCCAGGCTGCAGCAGCGCATCCTCCAGGCCGACGCCGAACTGGCCCGGCCCGTCGAGGAGCAGCCCCCGGCCGCCACGCCCATCGCGCGTCCCGCCCAACTCCCCGCCACGGTGCCCGACTTCACCGGCCGGGCCGCCTTCGTACGGGAACTGGGCGACCGGCTCGCCACCGCCGAGGGGTCCGTCATGGCGGTGTCCGCGCTCGCCGGCATCGGCGGCGTCGGCAAGACGACGCTCGCCGTGCACGTGGCCCACGCGGCCCGCCCGCACTTCCCGGACGGCCAGCTCTACGTCGACCTCCAGGGCGCCGGCGCGCGGGCGGCCGCCCCCGAGACGGTCCTGGGCGCCTTCCTGCGAGCCCTCGGCACGCCGGACTCGGCGATCCCGGACTCCCTGGACGAGCGCGCCGCGCTCTACCGCTCCACGCTCGACGGCCGCCGGGTCCTGGTGTTGTTGGACAACGCCCGCGACGCGGCCCAGATCCGCCCCCTCCTGCCCGGCACGGCCGGCTGCGCCGCGCTCGTCACCAGCCGCATCCGCATGCTCGACCTGGCCGGCGCGCACCTCGTCGACCTGGACGTCATGTCCCCCGACGAGGCCCTGCAGCTCTTCACCCGCATCGTGGGCGCGGAGCGGGTGGGCGCCGAGCGGGAGGCCGCGCTCGACGTGGTCGCCGCCTGCGGCTTCCTCCCGCTCGCGATCCGCATCGCGGCCTCCCGCCTGGCCGCCCGCCGCACCTGGACGGTCTCCACCCTCGCCGCGAAGCTCGCCGACGAGCGCCGCCGCCTCGACGAACTCCAGGCCGGCGACCTCGCCGTCAAGGCCACCTTCGAACTCGGCTACGGCCAACTGGAGCCGGCCCAGGCCCGCGCCTTCCGCCTCCTCGGCCTCGCCGACGGCCCCGACATCTCGCTGGCGGCGGCCGCGGCCGTCGTCGACCTTCCGGAATGGGAGACCGAGGACCTCCTGGAGGCCCTGGTCGACACCTCCCTCCTGGAGTCCGCCGCCCCGGGCCGCTACCGCTACCACGACCTCGTCCGCCTCTACGCGCGTGCATGCGCCGAGCGGGACGAACACCCGCCGGTGGAGCGGGAGCTGGCGCTGTCGCGGCTGCTGGACTTCTATCTGTCGACGGCGGCGCGCGTGTACGCGCTCGAACGCCCCGGCGACCGTCTCGTCGACCACCTGGAGCCGACGAACTACGCCGGCCTCACCTTCACCGACCGCCACGCCGCCCAGGACTGGCTGTACGCCGAGGCCAACTGCCTCCTGGCGTGCGTACGCCAGTCGGCGACCACGCCGGGGACGCTGCGGCGGGCGGTGGACCTGCTGTGGGCGGCGCTGGACCTGGGCGAGTCGGGCGCCAACGCGAAGGAGTTCGAGGCCGTGGGCTCCCTGCTCCGCGACGCGGCCCACGAGCTCGGCGACGCGCGGGCCGAGGGCCGGGCGCTGACGGCGCTCGCGGGCGTCCACCACACCGCCGGCCGGTTCACCGAGGCCGACCGCGACGCCGAGCTGGCGCTGCCGCACGCGGATGCGGCGCGGGACCCGCTGCCCGCCTGCTGGTCCGCCAACGCGCGGGGGATCATCGCGCTGTACCAGAACCGCTTCGACGAGGGCGAGGTGCATCTCGCCCACGCCATCGAGCGGTTCCGAGGCATCGAGGACCGGCCGGGCGAGGCGAGCGCCCTGTGCAACCTGTCCCGGATCCACCTGGCGACCGGGCGCACCGCGAAGGCCATAGCGCTCGCCCAGGAAGGCACCCAGATCTACGACTCGATGGGGCACGCGCTGCGCGGCGCCAACGGCCGCTACGCGCTGGGTCTCGCCCTCACCGCGGCAGGGCGTCTGGACGAGGCCGTGGAGCGGCTGAGCGAGGCGCTGGAGGTCTTCCGCGACAGCCGGCAACGGCTCTGGGAAGGAATGACCCTGTTCCGTCTCTCGGAGGTCGACATCGCGGCGCAACGCCATGCCCAGGCGGCGGCGAACGCCGAGATGGCGCTCACCGTCCTCCGCGGGATCGGCGGCGAGTGGCGGCGCGGCAACGTCCTGACGGTGCTCGGGCGCGCACTCCAGGGCATCGGACAGTCCGGTCGCGCCCAGGTCTGCTGGCAGGAGGCGCTCGACATCTTCGAGTCGCTCGCCGCCCCGGAGGCGTCCGGCGTGCGCCTGCTGCTGGCTCCCGCGGCAGCGGCCTAGGAACCCGCCCGGGAAGGGCACCTCGCCCTCTCCGCCAGCACGTTCATCGTTCGTTTATCGCCGCCCGGCATGCTCTTCCTTGTCGATCCGTCGCGTCGGGGGGCACACGGGTCGCAGGCACAGCCGTCACTCCTGGCAACTAGGGTGAGCGGCCACGAGCGATCCGTCCGGCTGGTCACGGGGGAGCGGCCGGACGGATCGCAACGGATTCCAGTCACCAGACGCAGGAGTTGACAAGATGAGCAACCCGATCGAGAACGACGCGGTCGTGGCGCCCCAGGACATGCACGCCACGGGCGGCACCGAGGAGATCACCACCAAGGACATGCACGCCACGTCCGAGCCGGCGATCGACGCGATCACCGCGAAGGTCGTGGGCGGTGCGGCCGAGGAGCTCATCACCACGAAGGACATGCACGCGACGTCGGAGCCCTTCAAGCCGACGCAGATCTGAGCCGTCTCACCACGGGGGTGACGGGGGACGGTTCCGGCGGCGCCATCGGGGGAGTCGCCGGGACCGTGCGGGACCGGACGGAAGCGCGGGGCTCGGGGGACGCCCGAGGGGACCGGGGGGAATCCTCGGGCAGGGCCCACGCGCACCGTACGGACCCGAACAGGAGGGGCCGGGCTGAGCCGCCCGGCCCCTTCGTCATGTCCGCGGACCTGACGAAGTCGTTCGACCGGTTCGTCACCCGCGACCAGGTCGGCGCATGATCGGCGGGCCTCGTGCGGCGGCTGGTGGGGACCGGTCGTCGCCGTGGGGGATTGCACGCCACGAGCGCGCAGAGGGGGGAAGGGCCCGGACCGGGGTGACCGGTTCCGGGCCCTTGCCATGCGCGGGTCGGGTTCAGACGCGCTGCACCAACACCTGCGGCGGGCACAGCTTGGTCATGTCGTCCACGTCCGAGGTGAACACCGTCACGAGCCCGAGCTGACGCCCCGCGATCACCGCGAGCGCCGCGTCGATGGCGTACTTGTGGCCGTGGAGGCCTGCGCCCTTCAGGAGAGTGATCGCCGAGTCGGCGATCTCCTCCGTGACGGGCTCGAATCAGCGCGCCCGCAGCGCCCCCTTCAGCACCTTCCCGCTCGCGTTCCGCGGCAGCTCCGCCACGAACTCGACCTCTCTCGGGACCTTGTAGTTGGCCATCTCGCGGCGCGACCAGGCGATCAGGTCGTCGGCCGTGAGGCGGGCGCCCGGGCGGCGGACGGCGAAGGCCTTGCCGACCTCGCCCAGGCGCGGGTCCGGGATGCCGATGACGGCGACGTCGGCGATGTCGGGGTGGAGGCCGAGGAGTTGCTCGATCTCGGCCGGGTAGGCGTTGAAGCCGCCGACGATGAACATGTCCTTGACCCGGTCGGTGATGCGGAGGTTGCCGGCGTCGTCGAGGACGCCGACGTCGCCGGTGTGGAGCCAGCCGTCCTCGTCGATCGCCGCCGCCGTGGCCTCCTCGTCCTGGTAGTAGCCGCGCATCACGTGGAAGCCGCGGACCAGGACCTCGCCCGATGGTGAAAGGCGGAGCTCCGTGTCCGGGATCGGGCGGCCGGACGTGCTCGCGATCACCTCCGGCCGGTCGCCCCGGCGGCACATCGTGACGAGGCCGCTCGCCTCGGAGAGGCCGTACGCCGTCAGGACCGTACCCACGCCCAGTTCCGCCCGCAGCCGTTCCACCAGTTGGAGGGGTACGACGGCCGCGCCCGTCACGACCAGGCGGAGGGAGGACAGGTCGTGGGCAGCGCGCGACGGGTGGTCGAGGAGGGACTGGTGGAGGGTGGGCGGGCCGGGGAGGACCGAGATCCGCTCCGCCGCGATGTGGGCGAGGACGGTGTCGACGTTGAAGACGGGCTGCGGGACCATCACCGCGCCCCGCATCACACTCGCGATGATCCCCGCCTTGTAGCCGAAGGTATGGAAGAAGGGGTTCACGATCAGATAGCGGTCGCCCTCGCGCAGTCCGGCCAGCTCGCTCCACACCGCGTAGCAGCGCAGCGTCTGTTCGTGGGTGATGACCGCGCCCTTGGGGCGGCCCGTGGTGCCCGAGGTGTAGATGATGTCCGAGGGGAAGGAGGGCTCGACGGCCGCCGCACGCGACCGGACCTCCGCCGGCCCGACCGCCGCGCCCTCCGCCAGGAACGCCTTCCACGTCGCGTACCCCGCCTCGTCCGGCGCCGTGTCCCCGAACACCACCACCCGCTCCAGGTCCGGCAGCGCCGCCCCGGCCCGGCGCAGCGACGCCACGTACGAGGTGCCCAGGAAGGTGCCCGTCACGAACAGCAGCCGCGCCCCCGAGCGCGCGAGCACGTCCGCGGCCTCCGTGCCCTTGAAGCGGGTGTTGAGGGGGACCAGGACCGCGCCCGCCGTGACCGCACCCAGCGACGCGACGATCCAGTCGAGGGTGTTGGGCGCCCAGATCGCGACCCGGTCCCCCACCCGTATCCCGGTGGCGAGGCAGGCCGCCGCCGCCCGTTCGACGCGCGCGCCGAGTTCCGCGTACGTGATGCGGGCGCGGCCGTCGACGACCGCCTCCCGCTCGCCGTACCGCTCGGCCGACCAGCGCACCAACTCCGGTATCGAGTTCCACTCCACGGACCTCACCACCCCTCCCCGTAGCTGACTATCCGTCAGATTAGCTGTAGCCTGACGCGCTGTCAGCCATCGGGCCAAGCCAGGGGGCGCCGTGCTCAAGGACCGCACCGCCATCGTCGGAATAGGGCAGACACCCTTCGCCAAACACCTCCCGGAGTCGGAGAAGACCCTCGCCTGCCGGGCGATCCTCGCCGCCCTCGACGACGCCGGCATCGCACCCTCCGAGGTCGACGCCTTCGCCTCGTACACCATGGAGGAGACCGACGAGGTGGAGGTGGCGAAGGCCATCGGGGCCGGAGACGTCACCTTCTTCGGCAAAGTGGGCTACGGCGGCGGCGGTTCCTGCGCCACCGTCGGCCACCTCGCCGCCGCCGTCGCCACCGGACAGGCCACCGTCGGCGTCGCCTGGCGGTCCAGGAAGCGGGGCAGCGGGCCACGGCCCTGGAAGAACACGGCCGTCCAGCTCCCCACCCCCGGGCAGTGGACCCGGCCCTTCGGACTGCTGCGGCCCGCCGACGAGATCGGCATGCTCGCCCGGCGCTACATGCACGAGTACGGCGCCACCCGCGACCACTTCTTCAACGTCGCCCTCGCCTGCCGCAACCGCGCCAACCAGAACCCGGCCGCGATCATGTACGACCGCCCGCTGACCCGCGAGATGTACATGACCTCCCGCTGGATCAGCGAACCCCTCTGCCTCTTCGACAACTGCCTGGAGACCGACGGCGCGCTCGCCTGCGTCGTCGTCTCCGCCGAGCGCGCCCGCGACTGCCGCCAGAAGCCCGTCTATGTCCACGCCGCCGCCCAGGGCCTGCCCGCCCAGCACCACGGCATGGTCAACTACTGGAACGACGACCCGCTCTCCGGCCCCGCCTGGACCGCCGCCCGGCACCTCTGGAAGAACTCCGACCTCACCCCGGACGACATCGACGTCGCCCAGATCTACGACGCCTTCACCCCCCTCGTCCCGCTCTCCCTGGAGGGCTACGGCTTCTGCGGCCGCGGTGAAGGCGCCGCCTTCACCGAAGGCGGCGCCCTGGAGATCGGCGGCCGGCTGCCCCTCAACACCGGCGGCGGCGGACTCTCCGAGGCGTACGTCCACGGCTTCAACCTCATCAACGAGGGCGTCAAACAGCTCCGCGGCGTCTCCACCGCCCAGGTGCCCGACGCCGCCGGCTGCCTCGTCACCGCCGGCGAGGGCGTCCCCACCTCCGCGATCCTGTTGAGGAGCTGAACATGCTCGTACCCCTCGTCGACGAGGACGGCGCACCCTTCTGGGAGTACGCCGCCCGGGGCGAACTGCGCGTCCAGGCATGCGCGGAAGCGGACTGCGGCGAACTCCGCTTCCCACCCCGGCCCTGCTGCCCGCACTGCCGGTCCTTCGACAGCGAGTGGCGGCTCATGTCCGGCCGCGGCCGCATCTGGTCCTTCGTCGTCCCGCACCCGCCGCTGCTCCCCGACTACGCCGCCCAGGCCCCGTACAACGCGGTCCTCGTCGAACTCGCCGACGCGCCCCGCATCCGCCTCGCCGGCAACGTCGTCGCCGCGCCCGACGCGCCCCTGAACTCCGTCGACCCGGCCCGGCTGCGCATCGGCGCCGCCGTGAAGGTCGCCTTCGCCGAGATCGACGGCGTCACCGTGCCCCGCTGGCTCCTGGAGCGCGGATGACGATCTCCGTGGAACGCGACAAGGAGACCGGCGTCGCCGTCGTCACCCTCGACCGCCCCGACAAGCACAACGCGATCACCCTCGACATGGCGCGGCGGCTCGGCGAGGTCTGGCGGGGCTTCCGGTACGAGGACGAGGTGCGCGCGATCGTCGTGACCGGGGCCGGCGGGCGGGCCTTCTGCACCGGCATCGACCGCGAGGACGCCGCCCGGGTGCCGCAGCCCTCGTCCCCGTACACGATCGACGACCCGCTCGTCGCCATCGGCCCCAAGGCCAACGACCTGTGGAAACCGGTCGTCGCCGCCGTCGAGGGCATGGCCTGCGGCGGCGCCTTCTACCTGCTCGGCGAGGCCGAGTTCCTGATCGCGGGCGAGGGCGCCGAGTTCTTCGACCCGCACACCACCTACGGCATGGTCAGCGCCTTCGAGACCATCCACATGGCGCAGCGGATGCCGTTCGGCGAGGTCGCCCGGATGGCCCTGATGGGCACCGCCGAGCGGATCTCCGCCCGACGCGCCCACGAGACCGGCCTGGTCTCCGAGCTGACGGTACGGGGCGGGGCGCAGGCCGCGGCGCGGGAGGCGGCCGCGGTCATCGCCGGCTACCCGACGGAGGCGGTGCAGGGCACGGTACGGGCCCTGTGGGCGGCCAGGGAGGCCGGCCGCGCCCAGGCCCTCGCCCACGCGCCGCACCTGGTGACACTGGGAAACCTGCCGCCGGAGCGGCAGGCGGCGCTGTTCACGAGGAGGGGGAGCGGCTTCAGGACGCGCTAGGTGAGGGGGTCACGGAGGCGGCGAGCGGATCCCCGTGCACGTCGTTCACCTCCGCCACGACGCACTTCTTCACCTGGGCGACGGTGCCGGGGTGGCCCATCGGGACGTCATAGAGCCTGGCACCGCCCTTGCCGTCGATGGGTACCGCGATCTCGCCCCGGTCGACCCGCGAGCCGTCGGCCCGCTCGAACTCCAGGACGATCCAGATCGTCCGCGGCGGGCTGTCCATGGGCGTGACCCGCACCGTCGCGACGGTGTCCGCCTTGCGGGCCGGCCTGCCCTTCTGCTTCCTCCGGGCAGGGTCGACGCAGTCGACCACCTCGACCCTGATGTCGTCGGAGGTCGAGGAGGAGGTCGGCGACGGCGTGTACGTGGAGCCGCCCGAGCCGCCCGAGTTGTCTTCGTCGTAGTCGTCGTAGTCGTTGTTCTTCTTCTTGGAGCTGGTGCAGCCGCCGCCCCCGCCTCCGCTGCTCTTGCCGTGGCTGCCATGGCCGCCGTGGCCGCCCTTGCCCGTCTGGAAGCCCGTCAGCGCGAGCACCACCACCGTGAGCGTCGCCGCGAGCCTCAGCCTGGTGCGGACCATGTGACCCGTCCCCCTCGTGTCGTCGTGTGCGCGTCACCCTAGCGGTGCCGCGTGGCGGCACCGCCGCCGCGTGGCGGGCCCCGTACGCCCGGCGTAGCGTCGAGAACGGGAGTCCCGACCGAAGGAGGCCGATCGGTGATCCGCAACATCGTCGGCTCGGTCCTGGCCCTCGCCGGAGCGACGGCCGCCGTATGGAGCCCCTTCCGCGCCTGGTACGACGGCCGTCACGGGCGCGACTACCGCATCGAGGACCTGTTCACCGGAACCGGGATCACCGACGTCAAGGCCGAGCTGATCGGCTCGGTCTTCCTGCCCATGGCGTTCGCCGCGCTGCTCACCCTGATCGGGATCGTGCTGCGCTCGCGCGTGGTCGTCGCCGTCGCCGGGGTGGTCGTGCTCGGCTTCACCATCCTGTGGATGGCCCGGGTCGGACAGGCCGAGAACGGGCTGAACGTCGATACGGACGGGCGGGGGCTCGGCAGCGGCGTCGCGCTGGCCCTCGGCGGCGGGGTGCTGCTGCTCCTCGGCGCGTTCGTGATGTCCGGGCGGCCCAGGCCGCACGCCACCCGCGTGGACCGGCTGCCGCCGCCCACGCACCCGAGGGAGGACCTGGAGCACCCGGAACCGCCCGGGACCGCCCCGCCCCCGTCCTCCGACGTGCCGTGGGACCCGGGGCGCGACGAGACACCGCCGCCCCCCGAGCACCGGGCCTGACCGGCCTGACCGGGTCACGAGGTGCGGTCCGCCTTACGAGGTGCGGTCCGCCTTACGAGGTGCGGTCCGCCTTACGACGTGCGGTCCGCCTTACGAGGTGCGGTTCGTCGCCGTGCCCTTCACCGCGTCGAGCGCGTACACGCAGCGGTCCTTGCTGCACGCGTACACGACACCGTTCCTCGCCACCGGCGAGCCGGTGATCTCGCCGCCCGTCGCGAGCTTCCAGCGCAGCTGCCCGCCGCTCGCGTCCAGCGTGTAGAGGACGTGGTCGGCCGAACCGAAGTGCACCCGTCCGTCGGCGACGACCGGCGTGCCGATCAGCTCGCCGCCGGCCGCGAAGCGCCACTTCGGGGTGCCGGTGACCGCGTCCAGGGTGTAGAGCGCGCTGCCGCTGCCGACGTGGACGTTGCCCGCCGCGACGAGCACCGGCTCCGTCGACTGCCGGGGCTCGGTCGCGATCCGCCAGCGGTCCTTGCCGGTCGTCGCGTCGAGCGCGTACACCGTGCCGAGGTGGTCGGCGAGGTACACCCCGCCGCCCGTGACGGCCGGGCCGGGCGCGAAGGCGGGCGGGGAGAGGAAGACCGCCGGCGCCTCGAAGTGCCAGCGCACGTGACCGCTCGCGATGTCCACCGAGAGGACCCGGGTGCCGGCCGACACGTACACGCAGCCGTCCTCGGCCGGCGCCACCCGCACCGGCACGTGGGCGCAGGAGGCGGCGTCCCCGATCGGGTACGACCAGCGCTCCGTGCCCGTACGGGCGTCGAGCGCGACCAGCCGGGCGTCGCGCCACACGTACACGGTGTCGCCGTGCACGGCCGGCCCGCCCTCCGGCGTCTCGAAGTCCGTCTGGGCGCCGCTGAGCTCCCACAGCTTGGCGCCGTTGGACGCCTCCCAGGCCTGGACGCCGCCGCCGCGCGTACCGGTGACGACGGTGCCGCGGTCCACCCGGAGGGAGTACACCCAGGCGTCCGTGTGCAGCCGCCACCGCTCGCTGCCGTCGTGGGCGTCGAGCGCGTAGAGGGTGGGTCCGTCGGAGCCGTGGATACGGCCCTGGGCCACGGCCATCGACCAGGCCACGTCCCGCGTCTTGAACTGGCGCCGGCCGCTCGCCGTATCCAGGGCGTGCACCTCGAAGGAGGTGACGTAGAGCAGGTCGCCGTCGACGACCGGGGTGCCCCACACGTCGTTGGACATGCGGAAGCGCCACGGGCGCCAGTGCGCGGGCCCCTGCTGGGCGTCGGGCGCCTGGGCCGGGCCGGGCAGCGAACCGAGCTGCTGACCGGGCAGCGGACCGGGCTGCGTTCCCGGCAGCGGGCGGGCGCCGGGCGGCCTGCTTCGCGATCGTCATCGCGGAGGAGGGCGACGAGGCCGTCGTCCCGTACGCCGACCACCTCATCCGCATCCCCGTGACGCCCACGCTG